>CAZLBE010000099.1:0-6682 GCA_964557635.1 uncultured Desulfobacterales bacterium | reverse complement strand
CAGACCCGTCTCACAACAAAGTATGAAATAGCCGTCAAGATTTGCATTCTATTTCTTATAAAATCACCAAAAGGTCGATTCGATTCTTTGAGGTAAATCTGGGCCAGTCCAGATCGGCCTCATGGCCGTTATGAGAAATCCGTCAATTATAATTATGGAGGGCAAGAAAGATATGGAAGATAAATTCAGTCTTGTAAAAAAATTTCTGCATGAGATGAATATCTCAATTATTAATGAGGATGAAAAAGAGGAACTTGTCATTGTTGAAGATGAGGCCAACGGGATTAAAAATATGATAATAGACTGTGAAAAACCCATTGTGGTTCTTGAGCAGGTGATCATGACTGTCCCTGAAAAGACAGATGTTCTGTATAAACGCCTGCTTAAGTTCAACAGAGAACTTGTACACGGAGCCTTTGCACTTGATGAGGATGAAAAATATATTATTTTCAGGGATACCCTTCAGCTTGAAAATTTAGACAGAAATGAACTGGAAGGCTCAATTCATGCATTAAGTCTTGCTCTTTCAGAATATGGAACAGAACTTTTAAGTTATACATAATGGAGGCAGTGATGTCATTTTTTAATAGACTTTTTAAGGTCGGGCAATCCCAGGCCCACGCAATTGTTGACAAGATGGAGGACCCTGTTAAAATGACTGAACAGGGTATAAGGGATTTAAAGAAAAGTTTAACCGCTGCAATGACAAGTCTGGCAGAGGTTAAGGGAATCAGTATAAGAACAAGAAAAGAAGCAGACAGGAAAAAAAATATGGCACAGGATTATGAACGAAAAGCCATGCTCCTGCTTCAAAAAGTACAAAAGGGCGAGCTTGATCAGGCTGAAGCTGAAAGCCTTGCTGTCAAAGCACTTGGTAAAAAAGAAGAAAGTGCGGCAGAAGCTGAGAAACTTTACAATGAGGCTTCTTTACATGAAAAAAGAGCAGATGAGCTTCAATCCAAGGTAAATAAGCTGAAATCAACCATAACTTCATATGAAAATGACCTTATTACTCTAAGGGCAAGGGCGAGAACTGCTGCATCTGTGAAAAAAATTAATTCCCAGTTTGCAAAAATGGATTCTTCATCAACAATTTCCATGTTAGAGAAAATGAAGGCAAAGGTTGAGGAAGATGAGGCCCTTGCCGAAGCATACGGTGATATTGCAGGCACAGCAAATTCCGTTGACAATGAGATAGATGCAGCCCTTGGAAGTGCAGGATCACCACCTGCATCGGAAAGCCTTGTGGAACTTAAGAAAAGGATGGGACTTTTATAATGTTGCGGTGAACACAAAAATAAAAGATGGAAGTATTAATAAAGTGATAATAAAGTGATCATAGATTGTAAAAATAATAAGTCAGAGTGAAATAATGGGCATTACAGATTTTTTTAAAAAGAAAAAAGATAGATCACCTGATCCCGTGTCAGGCCTTACCCTTGCAAATATGAAGCAGGGTTATTTTGTGGATTATGACCTGAAAACCTGGGAGGTGACCTCCACAGGAAAATATGACTGGGGATCAGGAGATATCAGCTATGAATGGCAGCTTGCTGCCCATGATGATATCGTTTACCTTGAAAGAGACGCAGATGATGAAGATTATTGGACTGTAAGCCGAAAACTTTCCTTTCAAAAGCTTGACCCGCTAATAAAAAAAAGATTTACTGCATCGAACGACCCTCCTGAAGCAATTGTGTTTGAGGATAAAAAGTATTTTTTAAGTGAAACAGGAGGGGCATTGTACTATAAAGACAATGCCGGTTCAGGCAGGGAAGTTTTTAAATGGGATTATGCCGATGATACGGAAAAATTCTGGCTCACCATTGAGCAGTGGGGCGAGAACGATTATGAATTGTCAAAGGGCAGAAGTGTAGAAGAATACCAGTTCTCCAATATCCTGCCTTCGGCCGGAAACATTTGATCTTCAAGCAAAAACTTGATTTTCAAGCAGAAAGGGGAATGCAGAAAGGGGAATAAAAATGAATTTTACAGAAAATTTAAACACAATTATTCAAAGAAAAGATCTGACAAAGGAGAATATGTCCTCCATGATGTCTGATATTTTTTCAGGCAGCATAACAGATTCGCAGATTGGTGCGTTTATGGCTGCCCTTGCGACAAAGGGAGAAACGTTTGAAGAACTTGCAGGAGCAGCACTTACAATGAGAAGAAAGGCTGCAAAAATTCAGACTGTTTCAAAAATTGTTGTGGATACCTGTGGGACCGGCGGAGATTCGTCGGGTACATTTAACGTGTCAACCACAACGGCCCTTGCCGTTGCAGGATGCGGCATCACCATTGCTAAACACGGCAACAGGAGCATTTCAAGTAAATGCGGAAGTGCCGATGTCCTTGAGGAATTGGGTGTTAAAATCGATACAGATCCTGAAATTGTTGAAGAGGCTGTCAATGAAATAGGACTTGGATTTCTGTTTGCCCCGAAATTTCACAGTGCAATGAAGTATGCGGCAAAGGCAAGAAAGGAAGTTGGCATAAGAAGCATATTTAATATGCTTGGTCCCCTGACAAATCCCGCTGCAACACGTTACCAGCTCCTTGGCGTGTTTGCACCTCAGCTTACGGAAATGTTTGCAAGAGCGCTTAAGCTTCTGGGCGCGGAAAGAGCCTTTGTGGTTCACGGCCATGATGGGATGGATGAGATTACAGTCTGCGCTCCAACAAGGATTTCCGAATTAAATGGTGGTATGATAAAAACCTACGACATTGATCCCGTTGACTTTTTTGATGAATATGCTGATCCACAATCCTTAAAAGGTGGAGATGCCGAATTAAACGCAGACATAACAAGAGCCATACTGAAAGGTGAGAAAGGACCAAGACGGGATATTGTTTTAATTAATACCGCGGCAGCACTTGTTGCGGCAGGAGCGGCGGAAAATTTAAAAAACGGAATAAAACAGGCTGAACAATCTTTGGATTCAGGAAAGGCCATGAAAAAACTTGAGGAACTTATTGAGTTCACACAGGACAACGGTTAAAATATAACCGCCATGAGGCGGATCTGGATTTGGCCCATATTGCCTCACAACAAAAAATGAAATAAAAGTAATAGTTTACGTTTTATTTTTTATAAAAATAATCAAATTGTTTATTACCATTTATGGCCAAAGGACGCTTCCGGAGTGAATGCAGTTTTTCAGGACAATAAATAATCCGTAAAATACAGAGGGAAATTATGGAAAATAATACTGTCAATACTGATGATAAAGAAAAAAATCAGGAAAAAAAAGCTCCTTTGAAGGAAAAAATGGTGTCGGCATCGGAGCTGTCTCTTGATATGTCGGATTTAAAGATTAACCAGCAGACAATCGATCTTCTTGTTGCCAATGTAATTCCTACAACAAAATATTTTGAGTCAAGATTTGATTATATGCAGTTTAAAATTGATCGGATTAATCAGGACCTCAATACATTTAAAATCAGTGTTGATAAACGGTTTGATGTTATGCAGATCAATATGGATAAGCGTTTTGAATCCATGCAGATCAATATGGATCAACGGTTTGAGAAAGTTGACCAACGCTTTGAATCCATGCAAGCCGATATGAATCAACGGTTTGAGAAAGTTGACCAACGTTTTGAATCCATGCAAGCCGATATGAATCAACGGTTTGAGAAAGTTGATCAGCGCTTTGAAAAAGTTGATCAGAAATTTGATTCAATTATTGCTTCCATTGACAGATTGGCCGATAAACTTGACGGCAGAGATGAAAGACAGAGAAATTTTACTTTGCGCATGTTTACGATTGCCATAAGTATCTCAATTCTTGGTGTCATGGGCGCATTTTTGAAAACAATGGGAATTTTCTGATATTTTTGAAATAATGCGGGAGAACACTTAAATGGCTGTAACGGGTTTCTTAAAAAAAATAGTGGAAATAAAAAAACAAGAGGTAGCCGAACTTAAGGCAGAAGTTTCCATTAATACTGTGAGAAAGGATGCTGAATCGCAGGAAAATGGTCTTGATTTTGGAAAGGCTATGGAAATTTCATCTCCGAAGAATATCGGTATCATTGCTGAAATAAAAAAAGCTTCGCCTTCAAAGGGAGATATTAGAATTGATCTTGATCCGGCAGTTTTTGCAGAAAAATACACAAAAGCTGGCGCACGTGCCATATCTGTTCTTACGGAAAAAAATTATTTTAAGGGAAGCATAACAGATCTTAAAAAGGTTAGAAAAGCGAGCTCCCTTCCCGTATTAAGAAAGGATTTTACAATTTCCTCATACCAGATTTTCGAGGCAAAAGCTGCAGGAGCCAATTCCATTTTACTGATAACATCAATTCTTTCAAAGGAACAATTAAAAGACTATATAAGTTTGTGCCGGGAAATTCATCTTGAACCCCTTGTTGAAATCAATTCTGAAGTAGAATTTGAAAAAGCTGCCTTTTGTAACGCAAAAATAATAGGGATAAACAATAGAAACCTTCAAACTCTTAAAACCGACCTTGCTGTTTCAAAAAGGCTTGCAACTCTTTTTACCGAAGATCATATTCCGGTTGCTGCAAGCGGAATTTCATCAAAAGAGAATATCAGCGAAGTGCTTGAAACTGGAATATGCAATTTTCTTGTGGGAGAAAGCATTGTACGATCCCATGATCCTGAAGAATTTATCCGGCTTCTTATCAAATAATAAGTTAACATCTGCTAAAACAAGTCAATGGAATCAATATGAAAAATATTCTCGTTACAGGCGGTTCAGGGTTCATAGGAACAAATTTTATTAAATATGCATATAATAAATATAATGACTGGCATATTGTCAATCTGGATGCTTTGACATATGCCGGTAACCCCATGAACCACATGGAATTTAAAAAAGATCCAAGATACACTTTTATCCATGGAAATATATGTGATGCATCTCTTTTAAAAAAACTTTTTGATAAATTTCAATTTAATGGTGTTTTCCATTTTGCCGCTGAATCCCATGTTGACAGGTCAATTTCCGACCCTGAAATTTTTTTAAAAACAAATGTACTGGGAAGCTTTAAACTCCTTAAGGCAAGCCTTGATTATATGGAAGATTATGGAACAGCAGATTTTAAATTTATTCATGTTTCAACGGATGAGGTTTACGGAAGTCTTGGAGCAGGTGACGCGGCATTCACCGAAAAAACAGGATATAACCCTTCAAGCCCCTATTCTGCATCAAAAGCGTCATCAGACCATTTTGCAAAAGCTTTTTTTAAAACTTTTGGTCTGCCCGTTGTAGTAACCAATTGTTCTAATAATTACGGTCCTTATCAATTTCCTGAAAAATTAATTCCCCTTGTGATTTTAAATATTCTCAATAAAAGAGGTCTGCCCGTGTACGGAAAAGGTGAAAATATCAGGGACTGGTTGTATGTAAAGGATCATTGTGAAGCTCTTGCGGAAGTTTTTGAACAGGGTGTATGTGGTGAAACATATAATATTGGTGGTGGCGAAGAAAAAAAGAACATAGAGGTTGTTCAAAAAATCTGCGACCTTGTGGATGAAAAGACAGGTGCAGTAAAATCAAGCAGAGATTTGATAACCTTTGTCAAGGACAGGCCGGGGCATGATCTGCGCTATGCCATAAATTGTGGCAAAATCAATCAGGAGACAGGATTTTTTGCAAAGCACTCTTTTGAACAGGCATTGTCAGAAACAATAGACTGGTATCTTGGGCATATGGACTGGGTCAAGGCCGTCCAGACCGGTGAATATCAGAAATGGATAAATAAACAATATTCATAAAGGAAATTTTATAATGAAAGGAATAATCCTTGCCGGAGGAGCAGGAACAAGGCTCTATCCCGTTACAAAAGTTACAAGTAAGCAGTTGCTCCCCGTTTATGACAAGCCCATGATTTTTTATCCATTGTCAGTTTTGATGCTGTCCGGTATCCGGGATATTTTGATTATATCCACACCGGCAGATCTGCCGCGTTTTAAGGCTCTTTTTGAAGACGGTTCAAAATGGGGTATTAATTTATCCTATGCCGTGCAAAATGAACCTGCAGGTCTTGCACAGGCCTTTATAATCGGAGAAAAATTTATTGGAAATGACCATGTATGCCTGATCCTTGGTGATAACCTTTTTTACGGTCATGGCCTTTCAGATCGGTTTCAGAGGGCGGCAGCACGTAAAAAAGGAGGTACTGTTTTCGGGTATCCGGTAAAGGATCCTGAACGTTATGGTGTTGTTTCCTTTGATAAAGATGGTAACGCCCTTGATATAGAAGAAAAACCTGTACATCCAAAGTCAAATTTTGCAGTAACAGGGCTTTATTTTTATGATAACGATGTAATTGAAATTGCAAAAACCTTAAAACCCTCTGAAAGGGGCGAGCTTGAGATTACCGATGTGAATATGGTATATCTTGAAAACGGTCTGCTCCATGTTGAAGAGATGGGGCGCGGCACTGCCTGGCTGGATACAGGAACCCATCATTCCTTGCTTGATGCTTCATTATTCATAGCTACAATTGAAAAACGCCAGGGCCTGAAGGTTGCCTGTATTGAAGAAATCGCCTATAAAATGGGTTATATAAATAAAGAGCAGGTTATTGCCATGGCAGAATATTATAAAAAAACCGATTACGGGACATATTTATTGAGTATGTTTAAATAACGGCGTAAATATTCGGCCAGCACCTCATCTTCGCCCATTTTGGCCTGCTCACATAGCAT
>CAZLBE010000098.1:0-6687 GCA_964557635.1 uncultured Desulfobacterales bacterium | reverse complement strand
GTATTGTGAGATTGTCTGATAATCTTCAGCTCCGCCTCATGGCGGTTATAAAAGCTTCATGGCCTTTACAAATGTTTTGTTGATTGCTAAAATTTTTAAGGAGAATAAAGAAAAATGAAAAACAGATTAAAGTTATTTATAGATGTGGCTTTGTTTACTTCCCTGTTATTTTTGATTTCAGGCTGTATGGGCTCCACCATTATGAACAAAGGTAACAGCTCTGCTGTGGCAAGTCATGATGCAGAACAGAATACTATTGTGAAGAAGAAGCCAACTGCGGTTTATTATGATTTTGATGATATTCTTATTCCCAAAGAACTTAAAATTGTTAACGATTCAACAGTGCTCGTAAGCACACCGGACTACACTTCAGGCATAATGACACTCAAAGGAAGAGTTGAAAAAAGATCTCTTACAGTTTTTTTTGTAAATAACATGGAAAAGGACAACTGGAACAGGGTCAGTCAGATAAAGTCTCCGGCATCTACAATCATGATTTTCCGGAAACCAGCAAAATGGGCGGTAATAACAATAAGGGAAAATGATTTTTATACATACGTTGAGATTGGTGTATCTCCCACCATTGACAAAAGTGCTCCTGAGTCATCTACTTCTGATTCTGAAAAAAATATTTTCAATTAACCCTGTAAACGCTTACAGTTCGCGAATTGACTGCAAATGGTTATTTAATTGATATGAGTTTTAAAGGAAAAAATATTATTCTCGGTGTATGCGGCGGTATTGCAGCATATAAGGCTGTCGAGCTTTTAAGACTTTTGAAAAAAGCAGGGGCAGACGTAAGAGTTGTAATGACTGAGTCGGCTCTTGAATTTGTGGGAGAATTGACTTTCAGGGTCCTTTCTGAAAATGATGTGTGTACCGGGTTGTTTAATACTGATATTTCATCGGTGAGACACATTGAATGGGCAAATGATGCCGATGCCGTTGTCATTGCCCCTGCCACTGCAAATATAATTGGAAAACTTGCCAATGGAATTGCAGATGATGCACTTTCAACAATGATGCTTGCAGTGACTTCACCTGTAATGATCTGTCCTTCAATGAATTCAAACATGTACGAAAATCTTTCTGTTCAGAGAAATCTTGATATACTTGAGAACGACGGGATGTTTATTCTTGAGCCGGGATCAGGAGAACTTGCATGCAAGACAACCGGTACAGGACGGCTTCCTGAACCTGCCATGATTTTTGACCGGCTTGAAAAACTTTTTGTTAAAAAGGATTTAAAAGGGAAAAAAGTTCTTGTTTCTGCAGGACCCACAAGGGAGGCCATTGATCCTGTGAGATATATCAGTAACCACTCTTCAGGCAAAATGGGATATGCTGTTGCAAGGTCTGCTGAACTTAGAGGAGCTGATGTCTGCCTTGTTTCAGGGCCCGTTGCCATTGATCCTCCATTTGGAGTTGATCTGATTAAAATCGAGACAGCAGATGAAATGGCCCGTGAAATTCTTGATAGAATGGATGATTTTGATATTATCATCATGGTTGCTGCAGTTGCGGATTACAGGCCTGCTGCCCCTGAAAGCATTAAAATCAAGAAAAAGGATAACACAAAGGGTCTTGTAATTCCTTTAATTGAGAATCCCGATATTTTAAAGCAGGCCGGCAAAAGAAAAAAAAGACAGTTTTTAATGGGATTTGCAGCTGAAACAAACGATCTTGAGAAAAATGCACTTATTAAAATGAGAAAAAAGAATCTTGACATGATTGCTGCAAATATAGTTGGTGTTGCAGGTTCAGGTTTTGGAAGTGATACAAACAAGGTAAAACTTTTTTTTAAGAACGGGAAATCTAAAGATATTCCCGTGATGGAAAAAATTCAAGTAGCTCACAAAATTTTTGATTCTATTCTTGCAGAACATGGGCGAAAAGAGACTTCTTATGCTCCGTGATCATAAATTATCTGCCGATTTTCCTTTTCCAGATCTTATCAGGGATATCTCGGAATATTTTAAACTATTAAAAAGTATGGATGTACAATACCCTGATATTTCCCTTAAATCGGAAAAATTAATTAAAAATTGGAACTCTCCGGATATGCCGGTATCTGATGTTCCGGTATCCAGAAAAGATAAAATTGCAGGTATTGAACATCAACTCAACGAAAAATTATCCTTTTTGTCATTACATGGTGAAGGAGATGTTTTTGCGAAACTTTTTTTTATCATATGTGATAAAAATGAAATCAATATAAAAAGCAGAACAGAAAGTAAAGACACAGGAAGAACCGAAGGCCGAAACAAAAGCAGTCAAAACAACAAAAACAACAAAAACTGCATAACCAAAGGCCAAAACGCTGGGTTTACCGGATATCAGCAAAGGGCAGGGCGGCATAAAACCAAAGGAAACCGGGCAGAAATCTACAAAGGTGATGCAGGAGAATTATTTTTAAAAATTTTAAAAGCCATGCATTTAAGCAGGAAAAATGTTTTTATTTCATGCTTTTTCATTCCTGATTTTTTGCAAAATCAACAAAAAATTTCAGAAGAAGTGGATTTATGCGTTAATTCAATTAAAAAGCAGATAGATATTATTCATCCTGAAGTGATATGCTGTCTTGGTGATACTGCAGTTAAGGGCTTTTTAAAGCAGAATAATGCCATCTCCGGTTTAAGGGGCAGATTTCATGATTATAAAGGGATAAAGGTCATGGCAACCTTTGACCCTGGGCAGCTTCTCGCTGAGCCTGAAAAAAAAAGAGATGTATGGGATGATATGCAGAAAATCATGGCTGTGCTTGGGATTTAATTATGATTATCGATTTTTTTATTGAAAGTTTAAGTGCTGAACAGGGCTGTTCCGTTCATACATTGAGAGCTTACAGGCATGATTTAAAAGAGTTTATCAGTCATATTTTTCCCGATATTGATATTGATATAGTTTCTCTTGATATGATTTTACAACTTGTTAAAAAAAATGAAGAAAAAAATACGAATGTTGTCAGACAATACATGGCTTTTCTTGCAGGAAACAAAGTAAAAAGGCGGTATTGCGCAAGGAAATTATCCGCTTTAAAATCTTTTTTTAATTATTTTGTAAAATGCGGAAAAATGGATGTTAATCCTGCTGATAATCTGCCTTCGCCAAAACTGCCAAAAACCATTCCGAATTTTTTAAGTGTTGATGATGTTTTTATGCTTCTTGATTCAATAAAATCAGATACCCTGCTTGAAAAGAGAAACCTTGCCATGTTTGAGCTTTTTTATTCAACGGGCATGAGGGTGTCTGAACTTGTAAATCTTGATATAAAAGATATTGATTTTAATAGAAAAATGATTAAGCTATCCGGAAAAGGTTCAAAACAGAGGATTGTCCCGGTGGGGGAAAAAGCATTGGACGCTGTTAAAAGATACAGGACAGCACTTGGAAAAGATTATACCCCTGTTTTTTTAAATAAAAATAAAACAAGGCTTTCCGACAGATCCATAAGGCGTATATTGACAAAAATTGTTTCCATGTGCGGGCTTCATGTTCCGGTTTCCCCGCATACACTGCGCCATTGTTTTGCAACCCATATGCTTGATGCAGGTGCTGATTTAAGGGGGATACAGGAGATTTTAGGTCATTCAAGTTTATCGACAACCCAGATTTATACCCATGTTACAATGGACCATCTTATGGAGGTGTACGATAAAGCGCATCCAAGAAGTTAAATTCAAAAATTTTTTTGTAAAGAAAGGTGATTTTTAAATGAATGAAACATTCCATGGCACAACAATTCTTGCCGTACGTGATAAAGACAAACTTGCAGTTGCAGGTGACGGCCAGGTAACCCTTGGTACCACAGTGACAAAGCACAAGGCAAAAAAAGTCAGACGAATATACAACAATAAAATAATAACGGGCTTTGCCGGAGCCACAGCCGATGCCCTGCACCTTGCTGAAAAGCTTGAGACTAAACTTGAGCAGTATAACGGCAATCTCACAAGAAGCGCTGTGGAACTTGCAAGGGACTGGCGCACCGACAAATACCTGCGACGTCTTGAAGCGATGATGATTGCAGCCGATGATACCAAGACCTATCTTCTTTCGGGAAACGGTGATGTGATTGAACCTGATTACGGCGTTATCAGTATCGGCTCGGGAAGCGTGGCAGCACAGGCGGCGGCCACTGCCCTGATGAAACATACCGATATGGAACCAAGACAGATTGTGGAGCAGGCAATGGAAATTGCAGCCTCTTTATGCATTTACACCAATCACAACATAACCATTGAAGAGATAAAAAAAGAAAAAAAGAAAATTAAAGAGATATAAAACACAATGAAAAAGCTAAAGCCCAAAGAGATAGTAAAAGAACTTGATAAATATATAATAGGCCAGAAAGATGCAAAAAAATCAGTGGCTGTTGCCTTGAGAAACAGGTGGAGACGACGTCAGGTCCCGGAAGATTTAAGGGATGAAATAGCTCCGAAAAATATAATTTTAATTGGCCCAACAGGCGTTGGAAAAACTGAAATTGCAAGACGTCTTGCCAATCTTGCAGATTCTCCTTTTTACAAAGTTGAAGCATCCAAATTCACAGAGGTGGGTTATGTTGGCAGGGATGTTGAATCCATGATCAGAGATCTTGTGGAACTTACTGTTCATGATCTAAAGGCACGCCAGCAGGAAGCTGTGCAGGAAAAGGCCTTTAGTATTGCCGAAGAAAGGCTTCTTGACCTTTTGCTTCCCAAATCGGGAAATGAAAAGGAAACAAATCCTGACGGCGGCACTGAACCGCGTCTTGAACTTGTTAACTCTTCATCTTCTTCAAAATTGTCAACAAGGGAGAAGTTGAGGAAAATGCTTAGAAAGGGCAAGCTTGATTCCAGATTTGTTGATCTTGATGTTGCTGACAAATCATTTCCCATGGTTGAGATTTTTTCCAATTCAGGTATTGAGGAAATGGGTATTAACATGAAAGACATGATGGGAAGTTTAATGCCGAAAAATACCAAAAAACGCAAACTCAAAGTTCCGGAAGCAATGAAAATACTGGTCCAGGAAGAGGCCTCCCATCTTGTTGATATGGAAAAGGTTGCCTTGGATGCCGTTGAAATGGTTGAGCAGTCAGGTATTATTTTTATTGATGAAATTGATAAAATTGCAGGAAAGGCAAGCCATGGGCCGGACGTGTCAAAGGAAGGGGTTCAAAGGGATCTTCTCCCAATTGTTGAAGGAAGCTCTGTTCCCACAAAATACGGCACTGTCAAGACAGATCACATTCTTTTCATGGCTTCAGGTGCATTCCACGTTTCAAAACCATCCGATCTTATACCGGAACTTCAGGGAAGATTTCCCATTCGCGTTGAACTGTCCTCCCTTGGAAAAGATGAATTTAAGAGAATCCTTACGGAGCCCAAAAATGCCCTTGAACTCCAGTATAAAGAACTTTTAAAGACCGAAGATATCGATCTATCATTTACAGAAAGCGCAATTGAAAGGATAGCATCCATTGCGGTTGATGTTAATGACAGAACCGAAAATATTGGAGCAAGAAGGCTTCATACATTAATGGAAAGACTGCTTGAGGAACTTCTGTTTGAAGCGCCTGACGTGGAAGAGAAAAAAATAGTTGTGGATGCTGATTTTGTTGACAGACAGCTCATGGATATTGTCAAGGATGAAGATTTAAGCAGGTATATTTTATAGCCGCCATGAGGCCGATCTGGACTTGGCCTATATCTACCTTAAAACAAAAAATGAAATGAATGTAATCGGTTACAATCTATTTCATATGAAAACGGCCATGAGGCCTATCTGAAGGAGAAAGGTATTTTGAATGAATATGAACGTTGCTGATATTTTAATTGAGGCGCTTCCCTATATACGGCAGTTTTCCGGAAAGACCATAGTTGTTAAATACGGTGGACATGCCATGGTGGATCAGGGGCTGAAAAAGGATTTTTCAGATGATATTACCCTGTTGAAATATATTGGTTTAAAACCCGTTGTTGTTCACGGCGGAGGCCCTCAGATCAACAAGGTCCTTGATGCAATGGGAATCACATCAAGGTTTGTAAGGGGTATGAGATACACAGATGATGCAACCATGGATGTGGTTGAAATGGTGTTAGGCGGGAAAGTAAACAAGGAAATCGTTGCAGGAATCAATTCCCGGGGGGGCAGGGCGGCGGGCCTTACCGGCAAGGACGGCAATCTTATTACAGCGGAAAAAATGACCATATATCAGGATAATGCAGATAATAAACCACCAGAAATAATTGATCCCGGCATGGTAGGCAGGGTTACAGAAATAAATCCTGAAATTATTCATACCCTCACGGATAAAGGGTTTATCCCGGTGATTGCACCTGTGGGAGTGGGAAAAAACGGTGAGACATACAATATAAATGCAGACCATGTTGCATCGAAAATAGCATCGGCACTCAGTGCGGAGCGGCTTATACTTTTAACCGACGTTGACGGTCTGCTTGACAGTAATTTAAAACTTATCCCTTCCGTAAATACAGATACAATTAAAAAAATGATTAATACCGGAGAGATTAAAGGCGGTATGATTCCCAAAATGGAGTGTGCAATGGATGTACTTGATGATGGTGTTCAAAAAACACATATAATAAATGGCACAAGGTCCCATGCCCTGCTGCTCGAGCTTTTTACAGATTCCGGCATCGGTACCCAGGTGTTTAAATAATTGCCATGAGGCGGAGCAGAATT
>CAZLBE010000097.1:0-6689 GCA_964557635.1 uncultured Desulfobacterales bacterium | reverse complement strand
CAATTTCTTGTTTTTTATTACAGAAATTCAGGGGTAAGGCACTAATGGCTGTTATTAAAATCTGAAATTACCAAAATTCGGGTCTTTAATCGGTTTGAGCAGACTTACCTCAAATGCCATTCCAAGCCAGTCCCTGATTTCAGAAAATTTCAATACCCTGTCATTTAAAAGCCTTGAGGCACAGAAAAAAGGATGGGCCTCGCTTTCATATTTGTCAATCATCTTTTTGCTGAACGCTTCCTTTTCCTCCTCAGACATTGGATTTCCCTTTGCCTTACGCTTGCTTTCCTCGATAAAAAGAAGCACACCGCCTGCACTTTTTCCGCTCATGACACCGGTTCTTGCCCTCATTGTGGAAAAGAGAAAATGGGGTCTGTAGCCACGGCCGCACATCCCGTAATTTGCAGCACCGTTATCCGGTCCTATGACGAGCTGCACCCTTGGAACTTGGGCGCAGGCCACTGCTCTTACCATGTTTGCACCGTATTTTCCTATACCGGCATATTCGGACTCAGATCCCACCATAAAGCCTGGAGCGTTCTGGATAAAGAGAAGGGGGATTTTTTCATTGCAGCACCTTACAATCCATTCAGTTGCCTTTCTTGCGGCTTCATAGAATATAATGCCAACCTGGTTGGAAGCGATTACTCCAACTGGAAACCCTTTTATCCTGATTTTTCCCGTTAAAATATTGGAAGCTTTTCCAATTGCGTAATTTTCCTTGTATTCGTTAAATACGCTTCCGTCGGCAATACACTGGATAATGCTTCTTGCATCAATTCCCTTGTGAGCTGAAACGGGCATGAAATCATAGATCGATTCAGGGGGCATGGCAGGTTCCTGTTCCTGATACCTGTGAAGGTGAATTTTCTGGGGCTTTGCAAGGGACAATATATCCCTTACCTTTGCCACTGCATCGTCCTGATCGCTGCAGAGATGATCAGCCCCGCCTGAAATTTCAGTATGGGTTCTTGCACCTCCAAGTGCTTCTGCTGAAATGGTTTCACCTGTGGCCATTTTTACAAGGGGAGGCCCTCCGAGAAATGAAAAAGACTGTTTGTCGATCATTATGGATTCGCAGGCCATGAACACAATGTAAGCACCCCCTGCGGTGTTTCCACCGGTACTCATTGTTACCTGTTTCAATCCTTTTGCAGACATCCTTGCCATATTGTAAAATATGGAACCAAAATGCTGATCATCCGGAAAAACATCGGCCTGCATGGGCAGAAAAGCTCCACCTGAATCTGCAATATAAACGCAGTTCAAACCGCACTGTTCGGCAATTGCCTGGGCACGCATATGTTTTTTTAGTGTGATGGGAAGATAGCTTCCGGCCTTTACCCTGGAATCGTTGGCCATTATCATTGTCCAGTTGTTGTGAATCCTGCCGATTCCGGTAATAATGCCGCCGCAGACAACATCTTTCACTCCCGGATAGTTCACACCGAAACCTGCCAGCATAGAAAGCTCAAAAAAGTAAGATCCCGGGTCTATTAATTTTTCTATAAGCTGCCTTGCAACCTGTTTATTTTTTTTGGCAAGCTTGTCAACGGCTTTTTGACCGCCGGGCCATGTGGCCTCGTACCGGCGCTGCTCAAGCTTTTTTTCCTCGTTTTCCCAGAATGATCTGTTTTCGCTCATATTTCTCCTTTATTCACCTTTGTAAACAGGTTTTCTCTTCTCCCTGAAAGCCGTTAACCCTTCCACCCTGTCCTTTGTGGGGATGGTTACCTGGTATGCGTTTGACTCAATTGCAAGGCCTGTATTAAGATCGGTTTCAGCTCCGTAGTTCATTGCATATTTTGCCTGTTCAACGGCAATGGGGCCTGTTTCTGCAATCATGTCAGCCATTTCCATGCATTGATCAATCAGTTCTTTCTGTTTGCATATCTTGTTGACAAGTCCTATTGAAAGCGCTTCTGCTGCATCCACTCTTTTTCCGGTGAATATAAGTTCTTTTGCCTTGCCCATGCCTATAATTCTCGGAAGGCGCTGGGTTCCTCCTCCTCCGGGAATTATGGCAAGCCTTGTTTCGGTAAGTCCCATCACTGCATTGTCCGATGCGATGCGTATGTCGGATGCAAGGGCAATTTCAGTACCGCCGCCAAGGGCAATACCGTTTACAGCAGAAATAACCGGTTTGTTAAGGTACTGAATTGAACTTAAAAGCGTTCTTATTGTTATAATGAACTTTTTCACCTCATTCTGACTGAGGGTTGCCCTTTCCTTAAGATCAGCTCCTGCACAGAACGCCCTTTCTCCTGCTCCTGTTATGATAACAGTTCTGATTTCAGAATCGTACTGCAGTTCATCTATCTGATCCCTTATGGCGTACAACAGCTCAAAATTTAAGGAATTCATGGCCTTTGGGCGGTTTAAGAAAAGGATAATGGCCTTACCCCTTTTTTCTTTAATTAAAATTTTCTGGTTATCCATTTTTGTTCCTGTTTTTTTTAGATCGGCAGGGTCAAATCCCCGCCGACGGTCCTTAGGTTGGCACTGCCGACCGTCAAGGGTGGTATTATAACCATTTTACTGCATTTTTTGAACTTATCTTCCAAGCCTTTTTGTTGCATCATCTCTTAATTTGAATTTTTGAATTTTACCGCTTGCAGTTGCCGGATATTCATCAATAAAAAATACAAATTTTGGAATCTTGTGGAAGGCGATTTTGTCTTTGCAGAAGGCCTTGATTTCTTCTTCAGTGCTTTCTTCACCGGATTTTAGCTGAACATATGCTGCAACTTCTTCCCCGTATTTTTCACTTGGCACACCAACTACCTGCACATCTTTTACCTTTGGATTGGTATATAAAAATTCTTCTATTTCCCTTGGATAAATATTCTCACCGCCGCGGATTATCATATCCTTGATCCTGCCTGTTATTTTGCAGTATCCGTTTTCATCCATGGTGGCAAGATCTCCCGTGTGGAGCCAGCCGTCTTCGTCTATGGCCTGTGCCGTAGCTTCAGGCATTTTATAATAACCTTTCATTACATGGTAGCCGCGACTGCACAGTTCGCCCTGCTCATTTACCGGCATCTCTTTTCCCGTTCCGGGATCAACAATTTTTACCTCAACATTTGGAAGAGCCCTTCCAACGGTTGTGGTCTTAATTTCAAGGTTGTCTTCTTTCCTTGTCTGGGTGATGCCCGGAGAGGCCTCTGTCTGACCGTAAACAATCGTCATTTCTGTTGCGGTCATGTCTTTTATCACTCTTTTCATCAGTTCAACGGGGCAGGTAGCGCCTGCCATAATGCCCGTGCGAAGAGTTGATACCTCATAGTGCTTTTTATCCATCTCTTCAAATTCAGCAATGAACATTGTGGGAACTCCGTGAATTGCGGTACATTTTGAGGCCTGAACTGTTTCAAGTACATCAACGGGATTAAAAGCTGCAACAGGAGCCATGGTTGTACCTGAAACCATGCAGGTTAAAGTTCCTAACACGCACCCGAAGCAGTGGAAAAAGGGAACCGGGATACACATACAGTCATCCGTTGAAAGATTCATACATTCTGCAAGGCTTAAGGCATTTCCAATGAGATTTGAATGGGTGAGCATGACACCCTTTGGAAATCCTGTTGTACCGGAGGTGTACTGCATGTTGATAACATCATTGGGATCAAGAGACTTTGATCTTTTTTTAAGCTCAGCATCGGATACTGATTTCCCCATTTCAATAACATCATCCCAGTTGTACATTCCAGGTATTTTTTCTTTTCCAAGATAAACCACATTTTTAAGGAAAGGCAGTTTTTCAGAATTTAGCTCACCTGGCTTACAGTCTTTTAATTCCGGGCAGACCTTGTTTATAATTTTTATATATTCATCCGGCTCCCTTACGCCGCCTGTGAGAATCAAAGTAGTTGAATCTGACTGCTCAAGAAGATACTCAAGTTCGGCACTTCTGTAACTTGTGTTTACCGTTACCAGGACTGCACCCATTCTTGCGCTTCCAAACTGGGAATACACCCATTCAGGCAGATTGTTTGCCCATATGGCAAGCTTGTCATCCCTTTCAAGGCCAAGGGCCATGAGTCCCTTTGCAACATCATCACATACATTTCTGAACTCCTTGAAATTGTGTTTAATGCCAAGGGAATGATACTCAAGTGCGCTGTAATCACCAAAATTGTCGGCAAGAATATCAACTACGTCGCTTATGGTGTGTTCACCTACTTTAATTTCAGGTTTCTGCATTTTTAAACCCTCCTCCATAAAAAAATTAATCTGTTCGTTAACAACCAATATATCTTGAAATAACAAGCCTCTGAACTTCAGATGTGCCTTCACCAATGTCAAGAAGCTTCTGATCCCTGTAAAATCTTTCTACATTATACTCTTTCATAAGTCCATACCCGCCGTGAATCTGTACAGCATGGTTGGCTACTCTGCCCATGAGTTCAGAGCAGTACAGTTTTGCCATGGCTGCAACTTTTGCATAATCTCTTTTTTTATCTTTAAGCCAGCAGGCTTTATATAATAGATTTCTTGCGCACTCAATTTCCATGGCGCAGTCGGCAAGTTTAAATGCAATGGCCTGAAATTTTGATATGGGATGTCCGAACTGTTCCCTTTCCTTTGCATATTTCAAGGCAAGGTCATAGGCTCCCTGGGCCCCGCCAAGCCCCATTGAACCAATGGAAAGTCTTCCTCCGTCAAGGGTGGACAGCATCTGGTGAAAACCGTCTCCGCGTTTACCAAGGATGTTTTCCTCTGGTACCCTTACATCGTCAAAGTAAAGCTCCGAAGTGTTTGAGGCTCTCCACATCATTTTTTTGTGCATGGGAACCGCTTTAAACCCGGGTGTGCCGCTTTCAACAATAAAACAGGTGTATTCAGGTTTACCATTGTCTCTTGTGCCTGTAATAGCCTGAACAGTAACACCTGATGTCATGTCCGTTGCAGCATTTGTTATGAAAATTTTAGAACCGTTGATGATCCAGTCATCACCATCTTTAACCGCTGTGGTTTTGCTGCCCCCTGCATCTGAACCTGCTGTGGGTTCAGTAAGCCCGAAACCCCAGAGAGCTTCTCCTCTGCATAGTTTTGGAAGATATTTTTTCTTCTGTTCCTCATTTCCAAAATAATATAAGGGGCCTATGCCGAGTGAATTACCGGCAGCAATGGTGGCCGCCTGGGACCCGTCTACCCTGGCAATTTCCTCCACTGCGATTATGTAGGAAATATAATCCATTGCCTGGCCTTCATATTCTTCAGAAACAAACATGCCAAAAAGACCTATTTCACCCATTTTACGGGTAAGCTCAACTGAGAATTCCTCTTTCTCATCCAGTTCGCCTGCAATGGGTGCAATTTCTTTCTGGGCAAACTTTCTCACCTCTTTGCGGATCATTTTCTGTTCATTAGTAAGGTCAAAATCCACCCTGCATCCTCCTTCAATTATTAGTATTTTATTCTGTTTTTTTTCTTATGCCCTATTCCATTATACCCGATTCACCGGTCATTAATATATGCACTTAAATTTAATTAATTTCCGATCGAGCGCTCAGTCTATTTACATTAAGGATATTATATTTGTTGAATTGCATTTGTCAAACATTTTTTATAAAAAATAAGAATAAATTTATTTTTGCATTTATCGCTTTGACAGCGGCACAATCTTTGTGGCACATACTTTTGATTTTTCGAATTTTCAGGCAGATAATTTTGGGTCAACCGGAATTAATGTGGTTGATTTTATGAATTTTGAGTAAAAATTGGGCAAATTCGACTTGCAAGTATTTTTGTCCACCCCTAACATTATGACAAAAAAATGGATAGTCTAATTAAAGAGGATATTTTACTGGAAAGTATTAAAATTTGAGATTAATTTGGCTATGACTTTCGGAGATATTCATCTGTCGAGACCATTTCAGGATGTTGGCATGAAGATATGTTTGAGATTTATGTCGAGAAATAGCCGTCTTGCAAAATTCATTATATTTCTAAATCCATATCCTCTTCTTTTAATAACTTTAATTTTGTTGTTAAGTCCTTCTACAGGGCCACTGGAAGACCTGTGCGAGAAATAGTTCAGAATATTTGGCTTGTAGAATTTGTAAGTTTTTATAAACGATGTGAAAGGATTATGCCCCTTCGTAACATATCCCTCAGTCGATTTAATCCATTCGTCGATTTTTTTCTCAGCCAGTTCTTTAGATATCTTCAGTTCAAAGATATTAAAAAGACTCTCTCTGAAATCATGGCACTCTTTTAAGGACGGCGACATCTCAAAAAGATAATTCAGACGTGTCTGCTTGTTTGCACTTAAATCTTTTTTGTGATGACGAAAGGGCCACATGGTTTGTTTGATATTATCGAGTTTTTCCTCATTCTTTTCAAATTCTATTTTTAATTGCTTCACAACTTTCTTTCTCTCTTTATCCACTTTATCTCCCAAAAGTTTGGCAACGTGGAAACGGTCGATTGTCACAATCCGGTTGAATATATTATCATCGTTTATTATTTTTTTTAAAGCCGGAAAATAACTGGCAGACATATCAATTGTAATAGATTCTAAAGAGAACAATTTATCGCGTGGAAGACTATTCAAAAAAGGAAAAATATCCTCATGTTTGCGACCTTTTATCACAGCAAGTATTTTTACATGGTGTGGAATACTGATACCCACTTTCAACACCCTTTTTGATTAAACAGAGGCTAATTTTTATTACCTATAA
>CAZLBE010000096.1:0-6689 GCA_964557635.1 uncultured Desulfobacterales bacterium | reverse complement strand
CTGCTCACATAGCATTAGTATGCTTTTGCAGTCCCAAATAGACGAATATGAGGCATTCTCCAAATATTTACATTATAAGCCGAATATTTACAAAAATGATTCAAATATGAATTATTTCTATTTCTCATTGCATCTATTTTTTGTATGATTATCTCAGAAAGGTCAATTAACTTGAAGTTTAACAGATTAAATCTGTTATCTATATTTTGTACTGCTGGGAATAATATAGGAATACAGCTGAGAGACAAGCATGCCCGTCATCATCAATACGCACCCGGTTATTGCCCGGGATGAAAGGATTTCATTGAGGATGAGCCAGCCACCTAATGCCGCAATGACGGATTCAAGGCTCATGAGAATTGCAGCATGGGCTGGATGGCTGTTCTTCTGTCCATAAATCTGAAGCGAATAGGCAATGCCAACCGAAAAAACACCTCCGTAAATTAATGGAATCCCTGCCATCCATATACCGTTAAATGTTATTTTTTCAAAGAAGAAAGCGGTAATCAGGCTTAACGAGGAACACAGGAAACATTGAACAAATGCAAGTCTTACCGTGTCGATTTTTTTTGAGAGTTCTCCTATGATAATAACATGAAAAGCAAAGCAGAAAGCGCCTGCAAATTCTAAAAAATCACCAAAACTGATTGTCAGATCCTTTGTTACGCTCAACAGGTAAAGCCCTGCAACGCCCATAAAAGCGCCTGCCCATGTACCAAATCCTGCCTTTTGTTTTTTGAAAAGGCCTATTATCGGCACGATAACCACGTAAAGTCCTGTTATAAAGCCCGATTTTCCTGCAGTAGTATACACCATACCGACTTGCTGGAGGCTGGCACCTGCAAAGAGCACTGCACCTGAAAGCATGCCTCCTTTAATGACTTCATGAAATGCCGGCACCGATGATTGTGTATTGTTTCTTTTTCTTTTTTTTATGCCGGCGGCAATGAAAGGTAAAAGAGAAAGGCCTCCAAGGGCAAAACGTATGCCGTTAAATGTAAAGGGTCCCACATAATCCATACCGATTCTCTGTGCAACAAATGCAAGCCCCCATATGGATGCAACAACAAGGAGGATGAAATCCGATTTAAAAGTTTTTAATTCCATTATATATTTTATATTTAACCTTTTTTATGGCCTACCATGTTTTTATTTTACATAAAAACTGCTTCTCTAATATTAATACAAGGTGTAAGTCAAGAAAAATGGATTCAGAATGTAAAATACCACAGGATTGTCTTTTAGACAGGCTATTTTAATCTTGCCTGAAAAGTTTTATACTGTTATGTAATAATTCAGAATGGCTTTAAAATGAAAGGTTAAGATGAAAATTGTTTTTTGTGTAACCGCATGAGGCGGATCCGGATTGGCCCATCCGTCTCTAACAATCAAGGCTTCTGACAAATATAGGACTGAAAGCGCAAGGCCAGTAGAATACAGTAAATTTATAAAGTTATATAATTTTGTCTAATAAGGAGGCAGGCCATGGAAGATCAATCATCGGGAGAGTTTATTGAATTTGAGGAAATAGATGGTGAGCTTCTATCCGCATCAGTGGCTCGTAAAACTTTCCGTATTCCCATAATTGGCAAGCCCGGGTTTTCACTTATTACCGGTGGAAAATTTTATCCTCTTGCAAATATCAGTGTCAGTGGTCTCGGGGTTTTAGTGGACTCAGAATCTTCTTTTTTTCTTGGGCAGGTTTTAAATGATTGTAAACTTATATTATTGAAAAATAGTATAAAAGGGTTGCAGGGGAAAATTGTTTATTGCTCTGCTGACGTGTCCGGCAAGCGCTTGTGCGGTGTAAAATGGCTGCATCCTGATCCACGCAACAGCAAAAAAATTGAGGCTGTTCTCCTTGCTTTGAAGAAAAAAATGTTTGGGAACAATCAATCGGAAAACTACCTTGATCGGGAGAGTATGGAATAATGCCGGGCGAGAAGGAAAAAGATATAATAGATATCATATTGAACGACAATGACGATGATAACGCTTCTCCTGATCTTCAGGAGCTTGACTGTCTTATCTATCGCAGTTCTACAGATATGCCTGCGGCAGGTGATAGCATTTCCGAAGCTGGCAAGGAAAAATGTGAAGTAGTGGAAATCTCCAGGGACAATGTTTCTGTTAAGATTTGGAAATCAAAGGCAAAAATAAAGGTAAGGTTCTCCCATGCATTAAAGGGAAATATATCAATAAAACGTATTGCCAATATTGCCGTTGATGCTATTTTAAAAGAATTGCAAAAGGAGATAACGTGATTGTTATTGTATGCCCCAAGTGCGGCAGAAAACATAAGGTAAGCAGAGATCGTATCCCTGAATTTAAAACTATTATTGCCCGGTGCAGAGCCTGTGGTAACAGGTTCCCTGTCGATTTAAAGAAAATTGGTTCCCAGATTAAATCAGGCGATAAAATCATTGTTGAACCGGAAAAAAGGCAATACAATACCAGAAAGATATGCGTTTCCTTAAGTAAAGGCGGTGTAGGAAAAACCACGACCTCTGTGAATTTAAGCGCAGGACTTGCCATGGCGGGCTACAGGGTTCTTCTTGTGGATACCGACACCCAGGGCCAGTCAGCCTATATGCTTGGAAAAAGGCCTCAGGCAGGACTGACTGAACTTCTAACGGGTGAATTAGGGCCCGGGGAGACCATCATTCCAGTGAGAAAAAACCTGTGGCTTCTTGGAGGCGGTAAGTCACTTGCCGGTGTGAAACGTATCATCGATAAGAAAAGTTTTGGCGCGGAATGGACTATTTCCGAATCATTAAAGCAGGTGGATCATCATTATGATTTTGTTATTATTGATACTTCTCCCGGCTGGGATCAGCTCACTGTAAATGTTTTGTTTTATGCAAGGGAAATTCTTATCCCCGTTGCACTTGAGGCAATGCCTCTGCATGGACTTGCACAGTTTATGAAAAGCATAGGTTCTATTCAGAAGTATCGTAAGGACATTGCTCTTAAATATGTTTTACCTACCTTTATGGATCCAAGGGTCAGGACCCCCCAGAAAATATTTTTTACACTTAAAAAACTTTATAAAGACTATATCTGCAAACCTATAAGATACAATGAAAGTTTAAGTGAATCTCCTTCGTTTGGGAAGACTATTTTTGAATTTGCTCCCGGGTCCAGCGGTGCAGAAGATTACAGGGAACTTGTCAGAAGAGTTACCTCAAATGACAGGCTTTTGCGATAGGACTTTTACTTTCATGATTTGTTGCGAGGCGGATCTGGATCTAACTCCAGATCCGCCTCATGGCGGTTATTTAAAATAATATTTTCAATGCCTCCTCTTGCTTTGTAGCCTTAGCAACTGGTTCATATTTTGGAATTCATTATAATTTTTTTTGTGAGGCCGTCTGATGGTCGTCAGATCTGCCCCATGTGATTTATTATCGTTACGGTCTATCTTTCCTTGTCAACAACCGCTGCAGGCTGGAAAGTGTTAACTTTTCTGTACACCTTATCATAGCTTGTCTTTGTGCCGTTTACACAGAGAAGATCGTTTTCAACTGAAATACCGAACAGTTTCTCATTTTCCTCAAGATAGGGCAGGATCAATTCCCAGTCAGCTTTTGCAAGTGTGGCAAACTGGCCGCCGTTTAACTGCTCATCCACAAGAGTATGACCGGGATCACGCAGATAAATTGCCCCGCCGGATGCAAGGGAGAAAAGATTTGAGCCTGAATATGGGGTTTCAAGAAAAACAACTTTTCCGTCATCATCAAAGCAGAGTCCGTTTACTATGACAAATCCGCCTCCGTTTAAAGGGTCTCCTGCCATGAAGGATTCCGCAAGATAGTCAAGGCAGGTGCCGTTTATAACAACCCTTGGATGTCCCGTTGCATTGATAAGGGGACGTCCGGCAGCATTTCCCATGATATAGACATCACCGCCCTTTGCACCGTACATGAAAGTCTGACCCACGTCACCGTGAACAACGAGTTTACCGGTTTTCATGATCTGGCCTATCTGATCCTGGCCGTTTCCATGCACATTGATCTCCATGCCGTCAATGCCCGATGCAAGATAATCCCCTGAATTATCGTAAACGTCAAATTTGATATTCTTTGTGTCTTTGCCAAATCCGCAGCCCGTAAATCTCTGGCCCTTGTATCCGTAACAGATAAATTGCTTCCATCCAAGCCTGTATGCCTTGTTCAATACCCTGGCATCGCAGTTGTCGCCTTCAGGTTCAAATTCCTTTGCATTTACAACAAGAATTTTTTCATCACCTTTGGGAGCCCGCAGAGAATCACGGGTGGAAAAATCGATGTATGCATAAAGTTTATCCTTGTTTTCATCAAGGCGGCAGGTTGAAGCAAAAATGTCAGTGAGACTCTGCCTTACAATCTGAAGAACCGAGCTTCTCTTTTTACTGCCCGTGGGGAAAATTTTATCATTTAAGCAGGTTAAAACCTCTATGGCTTTTGTTTTATTTGAATCATTTTTTTCAGCAAGGGTCGCAAGTGATGTGCATGCATGTTTTACATCTGAAAAAGTCCACTCCGCCATATTGTTGATACAGAATTTTTTTAAATTTTCTATATCACTTGCTTTAAGACCATTTTTAAGTTTTTCTGATATCTGTTCAGCATCAGTGCAGGGGGCAGGATCCATGGAAACATCGTAGTGCTTTTTATTTTCCGTTGTTTTTACAATTTCTCCGAATTTATTTTCAGTGACAAGAATTTTGGAGCCGTCATTTTTTCCCGAATCCTTTAAAGAAAATGAAAAAGCGCCGCCGTCACTTGCACTTCCACCCCTTGCATTCCAGTATTTATCTGCAATGGGGCAGAAACGGCTGTCTTCCGCTGCAATACTCTCAAGCGTTGCATCAATGGCCTGTTTTTCAGAACAGACCAGGCCTATCTGAACTTCATCGGTTTCTTCCAGGGCAAAAACCTGGGGTCTGAGCATTGCAGTATCTGTAATGCCAAGCAGCTGCAGGATGCCTTTATATGGATCATTTCTTGCTATGATGAAAAACCAGGGGCCATCCGGTGAACCTGCCATGTGCTGGGACTGGATATACCTGTAAATATGCTGCTTTTCAGGAGAAAGCCTGTCAAAATCGTATTCCGTTGTGGGGGCAAGCGCCTCAATGATATATTCAAGGGGATACCTGAAGGTGCGGTTATACAGATCAAACAGAAGAATAGATGTTTCAGTATCCGTTAAAAACTGGGGATAAAGATGATATTGATTTAAATATTCAGACACTGCATGGTAATTTGCAAAATCTCCGTTGTGAACCAGGGCCTCGTGCATGCCTGAAAAGGGATGTGCCCCTCCGGGATGCCACATTCTTCCCCTTGTTGGATAACGCTGGTGTGCTATCCAGCCGTGTGCCCTGAAATCTTCAAGGCAGTAGTACTGGGCCACCTGTTCTGCATAACCCACTATTTTTAAAATCATCACATTACGGCCGTTGGACATGACAAAGGCCTGCTTGTCACCAAGGGATGCATAGTATGTCTGATTTATGCGGATTGAATTCTGGAACACAAATTCATCTTCGGCCCTGCGCCTTTCAAGGGATGACAGATTGTTTTCATCAATGAATTTATCCAGGACATCCTGCTTTACTCTGACAAAATAGCGCCATACATCGGGTGGTTTTATTTCAAGCCCGATATCCCTGTAATCATCAATTGTGGGATTTTTTTCAGCCTTATGCACATCAAAAAAAGGGGTGATATTCGTAGATTCAACATTTCCAATTGAATCGGGATCAAGATATGCAACCTGTAAAAGATAATGGCTGTCAAGGACCTCCTGGGTTACGCCAAGATCCTCTGCAGAAAGCCCCACTGCTGCAATCCCGCCGCCCTTGCCGTTACCGCGGTTGTGCATCTGGACCGAGGGTTCGTAAATATGACGTCCCCTGATTGGCACAGAAGAGATGAACCCGGTTACGCCGCAGCCTCCTTCCTCATCACATTTTTTTACCGGAATATCCCTGTTAGAGGGAAGTTTTGCCCTTGATGCGAGAAGATTTTTTATAATTTTTTCTTTATCGTATTTCATTATTTAATAAATTCCTTATGAAGCATGTTTTATAGTGCCTTATTTTTCAGTTTCTGTACAAAAAACAGGAAAGCCGATTGTGCTTTTATTTATAATAATTGTGTTTATTATTTTGTAAAGTCAAAGCTTCAATTCGCATTTTTTGATATTTTTTGATATCTTCCCCAAGAATATGAGAATTTTTTACCCGAATTTGAGTTAGTGAAGTAACAACCACTTTTCCATGTTTTAAAATTCCAACACAGCAACCAATGCCGCCTTCATCACCTAAATATGTAACACTTTCAATTTGTAATTTTTGATCAGGTTTTACTTTTATTCCATTTCTACGCATGGCATGAATGAACTTTTTAGTTGGTTTAGCGAGAATAGGTAGATGTCCTTTCATTTTTTTGATCAATGCCTTTGTATATTTATATTTGTCTATCATGCAATTTTCCCAAAATATTTTATGTATTACGTATAACTAATGATATGTAGATACTAATTTATATTTCCTAAAATCGAGGAGGAACCCCAAAATCTTTAATATCTTGAAAATGTTTTATAAGAAATAGAGCGTAAATTACTGCGCCTGTTGGCTTCGCGTCTGCGACCCATAATTTGTCAGAATCTTTGATTCTTTGAGGCAAATCTGGGCCAATCCA
>CAZLBE010000095.1:1515-6698 GCA_964557635.1 uncultured Desulfobacterales bacterium | reverse complement strand
AATAATTTACGTTCTATTTCTTATAAAAAAAATTTGAAAATTAAAGGAGAAAATTCATGACTGAAATTAATTCAGATCCCTTTGCCCTTGATCAGGATCAAAAAGCCCGTTTTATTGCTGATATGTTCAACAGAATTGTGGTTCACTATGCCCTGTGGTTTACCGAGGTAAGACACCAGATGGGAATGGAGAAAGCTCTTGAAGCACTGGAAACGGCAACAAAAAGAGGCGTTGATATCCAGATGAAACGGCTTTCAAAGGTTTTAGGGTTTGAAACAAAAGATGGACTTCCCAGCGCTCTTTTTGACATGGATACCGATTCCCAGTCAGAGCTTATGAAGGCAGTTGGAAAAAATTGGCTTGTAAATGACGGAGTCTGGTTTCAGGCTGTGGAATTTGACAGGGGTATGACAGATGCGAAAAGGTGCAATGATTCCTGCTGGGCACAGTTTTCACCATATGAGGCAAGGGCCATTAAAAATTTTCTTAATCTTACTGAGAACCCCGGTCTCAAGGGATTGAAAAAAGCACTGAATTTCAGGATGTACTCCATGATAAACAAACAGTCCATTGTTGAGGAAAAAGAGAATAGTTTTGTTTTTCAGATGAATGACTGCAGGGTACAGTCTGCAAGAAAAAGAAAGAATCTCGATGATTATCCCTGCAAATCAGGTGGAATGGTGGAATATAATTATTTTGCAAGGTCAATTGATTCCAGAATAAAAACCGAATGTATCGGATGCCCTCCTGATGAGCACCCTGATCAATGGTATTGTGCATGGCGTTTTAGTATTGACGAATAATTAAAAATTGACTGAATCGGCGGAACCGTTTATAATAATAAATTTGTAAAATTTATGGTGTTTATGAATTTAAGGTGTTCATGAATTTAAGGTGTTTATGAATTTATGGTGTTTGTGAACTTTATTGATTCGAAATTGTTAATTTCGGATTTTGATTCTAAACTTCAATTAAGGGAAGGTTTGTACCATGGGATTAATAGCAGACAAAATTAAAGATTTTCAGGAGCGGGAAAAAAAACTTCTCCTGATGGGGGGTGAAAAAGCCCTTGCAAAAAGACGTGAAACAGGGAAATTAAATGCCAGGGAAAGGCTGAATCTCCTGTTTGATCAAGGGTCTTTCAGGGAATTGGACATGTTTGTCACCCACAGATGCACCAATTTTGGCATGGAAAAGGTTGAAATTCCTTCAGATGGTGTCATTACAGGACATGGTCTGATTGACGGACGGCCGGTTTTTGCTTATTCCCAGGATTTTACGGCAAGGGCGGGAAGCCTTGGTGAAATGCATGCTAAAAAAATATGCAAGGTAATGGATATGGCCCTTAAATCAGGGGTTCCCGTTGTAGGCTTAAACGATTCCGGCGGTGCAAGAATACAGGAAGGCGTTGATGCACTGGCAGGTTATGGGGATATCTTTTTCAGAAATTCCGCAGCTTCCGGAGTTATTCCCCAGATTTCCGCAATAATGGGGCCAACAGCAGGCGGTGCCGTATATTCTCCTGCCATGACCGACTGGATTTTCATGGTGAAAAATACAAGTTATATGTTTATTACAGGTCCCCAGGTAATCAAATCCGTTACAGGTGAAGAAATTTCCTTTGAGGAACTTGGAGGCGCCATGACTCACAATGAAAAAAGCGGAGTTGCTCAATTTGCCTGCGAGTCAGATGAAGATGCCATTGCTCAGATAAGAGAACTTTTATCCTATCTTCCTGCAAACAACATGGAAGATCCACCCATTGTTGAAACAAATGATGACCCCCACCGCATTGATGAAGCCTTAGATTCAATTATTCCGGATAATCCCAACCAGCCTTATGATATAAAAGATGTAATTACATCAATAGTTGATAACGGTAAATTCTTTGAGCCCCATGCTTATTTTGCAAAAAATATTGTGGTCTGTTTTGCAAGAATTAATGGCAGGGTTATTGGAATCATTGCAAATCAACCTGCTTTCCTTGCCGGCTGCCTTGATATCGATGCATCTGACAAAGCCACAAGATTTATAAGATTCTGTGATGCCTTTAATATCCCAATGCTCACCATTGCCGATGTACCGGGTTATCTGCCGGGAAGCAATCAGGAATGGGGCGGCATCATAAGACACGGAGCAAAATTGCTCTGGTGCTATTCCGAGGCAACGGTTCCAAAACTTCTCCTTGTCACAAGAAAGGACTATGGCGGATCATACCTTGCCATGTGTGCAAAGCACCTTGGCGCTGATATGGCATTTGCATGGCCATCAGCTGAAATTGCTGTGATGGGTGCGGCAGGTGCTGCAAATATTATACACAGAAAGGCGATAAAATCAGCTGATGATCCGGTTGAGGAAAGAAAGAAAAAAATAAAAGAATATGAAGAGCTTTTTTCCAATCCCTACTGCGCTGCAGGCCGCGGCCATGTGGATGCTGTAATAAGGCCTGCTGAAACAAGGTCACGCATTGCAGATGCCTTAAATGTGCTGTGTACTAAACGCGAAATGAGACCGGCTAAGAAACACGGCAATATTCCCGTTTAACCGCCCACAACAGATTATGCAATAAAAATTTTTCTATTTTTTTTGCTGTTGATCAACAAAAATATGGAGTTTAACATGGCACTTGAGAAAAAAAAGCTTGCTGCAATAAGTGCAGCGGTTTTTACCTATATAAAAACCGAAGAAGAAGCTGCATATTCAGCTTCTTTAGCAGGTCAAAATCAGGGAATAACTGCAAATCAGACCGGCGCAGCTTCAAATTTAAATATCTGGGGTACTGCAGGCAGGGAAAATCAGATGCAGTTACGTTCAATGATACAGATGAGGGTTTTTAAATAACCGCCAGGGGGCTGCTGACAAGAAACAAGAGACAAGATACAAGAGACAAGAAAACGATGAATCTTGGCGATTCTTTTTTATAATCTTATCCCTTGATATTAGTTTCTTCTGATTCTTATATTCTTATAAAAAAGTAATGGTTTATGCTTTATTTTTTATAAACCGGGAGAAATTCAATGAATGAGCACGGTAGAATAGAGATGTGTGAAATTAACTATGAAAAGGACCGGCCAAAAGCCAAAAATTCTTTAAAAATAGAGGATCTTACGCTTCGGGACGGTCATCAGTCTCTTTTTGCCACAAGGGGAAGAACCGAAGATATGATCCCCGTGGCAGAAAGAATGGATGAAGTTGGATTCTGGGCTGTTGAAATGTGGGGTGGCGCCACATTTGACACCATGCACCGTTATCTTAATGAAGACCCGTGGGAGAGAATCAGAACCCTTAAAAGGTATTTTAAGAAAACACCTTTTTCAATGCTTTTAAGGGGACAGAATCTTGTCGGGTACAGAAATTATGCCGATGATGTCGCAGAACTTTTTGTGAACAGGGCTGCTGAAAACGGTATAGATATATTCAGAACCTTTGATGCTTTAAATGATTTTAGAAATTTTGAATGTGTTGTCCCCGTGATAAAGAAATGCGGGAAACATTTTCAGGGAAGTATATGCTATTCACTTACCGAACCGAGAATGGGCGGAAATGTTTACACCCTGGAATACTATATTAAAAAGGCAAAAGAACTTGAAGCCATGGGCGCTGACAGTGTGTGCATCAAGGACATGGCAGGATTGATGGCACCCTATGACACCTTTAAACTTATCAAAGCATTAAAGGAAAATATCGGTATTCCCGTGCATCTTCACAGCCATTTTACTTCCGGGATGGCATCCATGAGTCATTTAAAAGCCGTTGAGGCAGGGGTTGATATCCTTGATACCTGCCTTTCCCCATATGCATACAGGACATCTCACCCGGCGATTGAACCCCTTGTTATGACTCTCATGGGAACAAACCGGGATACAGGTTTTGATATTCAGCTTCTTGCTTCAATCAATGAAACACTGGAAAAGGAAATCCTTCCAAAATACAAACACCTTCTTGATGATACAAAGGTCTCTGTCATTGATACCAATGTACTGCTTCACCAGACACCCGGTGGTATGCTGTCAAATCTTGTTAATCAGTTAAGGCAGATGGATGCACTTGACAGAATAGGAGAGGTTTTCAAGGAACTTCCAAGGGTAAGAAAAGAGCTTGGTCAGGTTCCACTTGTAACTCCGACAAGTCAGATTGTAGGTATTCAGACTGTAAATAATGTTTTATTTGATACAAAAGAAGAACGCTACAAAATGATAACTGCCCAGGTTAGGGACCTGTGCTACGGGCTTTATGGAAAAACGTCAATTCCCATCGATCCTGAAGTTCAGAAAAAAGCTTTGAAAGGCTATGAAAGGGGAGAAACGCCCATCACATGCAGACCTGCAGAAGTTCTTGAGCCTGAGCTTGAAAAGGCAAAAAAAGAAATTGGGGATCTTGCAGCAGATGATGATGATCTGATTCTCTACACCCTGTTCCCTGTAACGGGTAAAAAATTCTTAATGTATAAATATGGCAAGGAAGAAGTACCTGAGTCCATGAAAGCTATCACCCTTGAAGATGTAAGAAAGGAGGCAGAACTATTGAAAAAATTAAAAGCAGGAGAACTCGCTGAAAAAAGCTGTTCTTCAGATATTCCTGAAAAAAGTGCAAATATCCGTACATTTAATGTTTTTGTAGGAGATGAATATTTTGAAATAGGTGTGGACGAAGTTGGCGGATCACCCGTTCTTGCATTTGCCCAGCAGGTACCGGCCCCTGCAGCTCTTTCTGCCCCTGCAGCTCCCGCAGGAACAATGGTTCCACCTCCTCCGGCTGCTGCAGCAAAATCAGCCGCAAGGCCTGCACCTCCTGCTCCAGCTGCTTCAAAGGCTGCAAAACCCGCTGCAGCAACTGCTTCAGCTTCAGGATCAGGCGTTCAGATTAAAGCTCCAATGCCCGGTATGATAATAAAATATGAAAAAAATATTGGGGACAGTGTAAAAAAAGGTGACACTGTTGTTATCCTTGAGGCCATGAAAATGGAAAATGCACTTCCGGCCCCTGCAGACGGAGTGGTTACGGCTGTGAATTTCGGTATAGGTGATTCAGTTGCAAAGGATGCTGTTCTTGCTGTAATTGAATAAATTGTATTTTCCTGTTGTTTTGAAATAATTTCTCCCAATGGATTGTTGTTGGGAGTATTATGGTTATTACTTGTTGTTATTACTTGTTGTTATTACTTGTTGTTATTACTTGTTGTT
>CAZLBE010000095.1:0-1415 GCA_964557635.1 uncultured Desulfobacterales bacterium | reverse complement strand
TGTTATTACTTGTTGTTATTACTTGTTGTTATTACTTGTTGTTATTACTTGTTGTAGAGACTGGCATGTCTGGTCTCTACAACCTGTCTCATTGATACTTTGAATCCCAGAAAAATTTAATTATTAACGAATGAATCCATACTTTTCTGTCTTAAAAAACATAAATTTTCCAGCTCAATAGAATGCTGTAAATTGTCATTCTGTTTCATGTAAAAATTGACAAAGAAATAATCTGTAGTATTCTATTTCGGTGCGCTGAAAAAAATTTATTTAAGGAGATATTCATGACGTTTGAAACGAAAGAAGAGGTATTGCAAAAGGTACTTGAGATGAGAAAGCCTTTATGCCCGCATTGCAATACTGAAATGACTCTGTGGGAGGTACCCCAGATAACATGCAGTGACGGACTTGGATGGGGAGTTCCCTATATGTTTGTATGCTTTAATGATGATTGCCCTTCCTACAAACAAGGATGGGAGAACTTAAAAGAGACCATGGATTATAAAGCTTCCTACCGGTGTGTTAATTCTCCGGGCTCTGATAATTTTGAATATATGCAGGTTTTCAGTCCCGTTGGTGGTAAGGGGCAGATTCTTGACGATAAAGAACTGGCAATCAGGGAAGCATTCAAAGAGGCAATGAAACAGGGCTTTTCAATGCTCACTGATTTTTATATAGCCAAGGACTGGGACGAAATATTAAAAATGCTTCTCAATCCCATGCAGCCGCCCCGGGTAAGGCTTAAAGCAAGCGAAATGGTGGCAGAGTTAGGCGGTGTTGAGGCGCTTGAGCCACTTATCAATCATAAATTTCCTTCCCAGGTGCTTCAAAATTCCGTTAACCTTACCATTACACAGCTCCACACGAGGCATTATACGCGGGAATGCCCTTTTTGCGCTGAAATTATTAAAAAAAGAGCTGTTGTCTGCAAACACTGCGGAAAAGAAGTTCCAAAAGGATAATTTTACTCACATTCTGAATTTATTTTATCCATATTATAAGAGCGGAAGATAATCATTTCCCGCTCTTTTCTTTTTTCAGGAAAAGGTATGTATGAGAGTTGCAATACAAGTTTTTCAGCTTCTCTTTTTGATGGAATACTATCCATGCCTTTACCGAAGTTCTCTCCTGTAATGGTGTCAGTTATAAGGGCATCAACTCCATTGGTTGAAACGGAAAACGGAATCTGATAGTCGTATACAAGCCTTGATCCTGCAATGATCTCCCTTTCATAGGAGGCAAGTGATCCTGCTACACATTTTACCCCCATAAAGGCATTTTCACCGCAGAATACAATAAGATCAATGGTTGAAATATATTCCTCTGATTTGAACAGAACCTTTATCTTTTCATCAACTCTTATATCTTCTTTTGAGTATCCTTTTTTCTCAACAAGAAATTTTTCAAACTCCTGT
>CAZLBE010000094.1:5329-6701 GCA_964557635.1 uncultured Desulfobacterales bacterium | reverse complement strand
ACAACAAATTATGAAATAAAAGTAACGGGTTACGTTTTATTTCATATAAAAAAAATAAATGCGGATAATATGAAAATTATAGATACACAATTAAAAGATGTAAAAATTTTGCGGCCGGAAGTGTTCGGTGATCAGCGTGGTTTTTTCATGGAAATTTTTCGGGATAATGAATTTAGGACCAAAGTTGCGGATTATGGTTTTGTCCAGGATAATCACAGCAGATCCAACCAGGGAGTTTTAAGGGGGCTGCATTACCAGATAAAGCACCCCCAAGGTAAAATGGTCAGGGTGATTTCAGGAAAAGTTTTTGATGTGGCCGTTGATATAAGAAAGCATTCTCCTGATTTCGGCAGATGGACAGGAACGGTATTAAGTGCTGAAAACAAGGATATGTTCTGGGTCCCGCCGGGATTTGCCCATGGATTTTACGTTATGACGGATAATGCCGAGTTTGTTTATAAATGTACGGATTACTATGCTCCTGAATATGAAAGAACCATTTTATGGAATGATGAAAAAATATGCATTGACTGGCCCCTTGTTAACGGTAAAGATCCTGTACTGTCTTTAAAAGATAAGGCAGGTTTTTTACTTGAGGACGCAGAGGTTTTTTTATGAAAATTTTGATTGTAGGCTCAAACGGACAGCTTGGCTGGGAACTTAACAGAACCTGTCCGGATGAACATGAAATTATATCACTTGATTATCCCGGTATTGATATCTGTGATAATGCATCTGTTTCCAGTATATTAGACAGATACAGACCTGACTGGATTATAAACTGTGCAGCATACACCAATGTTGACAAAGCGGAAACCGAAGAGGCACAAGCCCATGCCGTAAATTGTGAAGGTACCGCAAATCTTGCCCGTAGTGCATTGGAAATAAACGCCCGTATGGTGCATATTTCAACGGATTTTGTTTTTAATGGAAATACCGCAAAACCGTGGCGGCCTTATGATATGCCTGATCCCTGTTCTGTTTACGGTAAAACAAAATTTGAAGGAGAAAAAACTGTACAGGATATCCTGAAGGATGAGGCTTTGATTATAAGAACCGCATGGCTTTATTCAGTCCATGGTAATAATTTTGTTCATACCATGATCCGCCTTATGAAAGAAAAAGATGCTCTTAATGTAATCGATGACCAGATCGGAACGCCATGCTGGGCAAAGGGACTTGCCATGGCTGTATGGGAAGCTGTAAAATATAATTTAAAAGGAATTTTCCACTGGACAGATGCAGGTGTTGCATCATGGTATGATTTTGCCGTTGCCATTGGGGAACAAGCAGTTGCAGCGGGATTGATTGAAAAAGAGATTCCTGTTATGCCTATTCCTTCTGAAAAATATCCAACACCTGCAAAAAGGCC
>CAZLBE010000094.1:0-5229 GCA_964557635.1 uncultured Desulfobacterales bacterium | reverse complement strand
AGATTCCTGTTATGCCTATTCCTTCTGAAAAATATCCAACACCTGCAAAAAGGCCAAATTTCAGTGTTCTTGATAAAACAAGTTTTACCGCTGCAACGGGCATGATGCCAAAACACTGGCGCAAGCAGCTTTGTTTGATGATAAAAGAACTATCATGATATCTAAAGCGAGCGATGCCCGCAACCCATGTGCCTACCTCAATTTCTTGTTTTTTTATGACAGAAAACTAAAAGTAAGGCGCTAAAGTTCGAATGGCGTAAGATTTTCGCATCCTGTTTCAGTTACAACAAGGGTTTGTTCAAACTGTGCCGATAAAGCATTGTCATTTGTAACAGCTGTCCATTTATCATCAAGTATATGGAGTTTTCTTGTTCCAAGATTGATCATGGGTTCAATTGTAAATACCATGCCGGGAACAAGTTCAATTCCTTTTCCCCTTTTTCCAAAATGCAGCACCTGGGGCTGCTCGTGGAAATCAAGTCCAACGCCATGGCCTACAAATTCACGTACAACGGAACAGCCCTGGCCTTCGGCATAATGCTGGATGGCCCATCCTATGTCTCCAAGTCTTGCGCCGGGGTGTACCACTTCAATGGCCCGCTTCAAAGATTCTCTTGCAACGCTTACTATTTTTTTTCCATCCTTTGTCGGGTTTCCCACAAAAAAAGTTTTGTTTGCATCGGCATAAAAACCGTTTAAAATTGGCGTAATATCAACATTTACAATATCACCGTCATTTAAAACCCGGTTTCCCGGTATCCCATGGCAGATCACCTCATTTACAGAAGTGCATACACTTTTGGGAAACCCATGGTAATTTAACGGAGCCGGAACAGCTCCCGCTTTTATTGTTTCTTCATGAACAAGTGTGTTGATATCATTTGTTGTAATTCCAGGCTTTATCATCAATGAGACTTTGTTCATTATATCAAGCAGAAGCACGCCGCATTTTCTTATTCCCTCTATCTCTTCTGGTTCTTTAAGCCTTATATCGTATTTTCTTTTATACTCTTCCTTAAGGGTTAAAACTTTTTTTGGAGCGTTCAGGCAGCAGTTCTTGTATTTCTTCCCGCTACCGCAGGGGCAGGGACTGTTACGTCCTATTTTTGTCTTTTTTATTCTATCTTTCATATTATGGTCACCTTTCCTCAGATACCGGCCCATGGCATTTTAAAATTTCTCCCCACAATGAATGGGGATAGGCATTTTTTATTTTTATATTTACAAAATCACCCGGATTTATATTTTCTCCGCAAAAATGAACTATTTTCCCTGAATCTGTGCGCCCTGTCATCTGCGGAATATCACTGTTTTTTTCTTTTTGAAAATGTCTTTTTTTCAGGCTTTTCCCTTCAACCAGTACAGGTTCTATTTTTCCTGCCATTGCCTGATTTTTCTTTTCAGTATATGATTCCTGAAGTTGTAAAAGCTTATTAAGCCTTGCCATTTTTTCCGCTTCACCGATTTTTTCGGAAAATTTTGCAGCAGGTGCATTTGGACGATCCGAATAGGCAAAGGCAAAAAGGCCGTCAAATTCAACCTGTTTCACAATGGACAGGGTGTCATTAAAATCATCTTCTGTTTCTCCTGGAAATCCCACAATCATGTCAGATGAAAGCGCAATACCAGGACAGCTCTCCCTTAATTTTGATATTCTTTCAAGATAGTTTTCCCTTGTATATCCCCGGTTCATTTTTTTTAAAATCCTATTGGAACCGGACTGAACAGGAAGATGGAGATGATTGCACACCTTGTCAAGGTCTTTCATGGCAAAAATCAGTTCATCTGAAAGATCTTTTGGGTGTGAAGTTGCAAACCTGATTCTTTTTATGCCGTCAATTAAAGCTATTTTTGAGAGCAGTTCGGGAAAAGAGCAGATTCCTTCTTTTTTTCCGTAAGAATTAACATTCTGGCCAAGTAAAGTGACCTCTTTTACACCTGAATCTGCAAGTATGCTTATTTCTTTTATTAGGCTTTCAGGTGTCCGGCTTCTCTCCCTGCCCCTGACATAGGGCACAATGCAGTATGTGCAGAAATTATCGCATCCCTGCATGATGGTGACAAACCTTGAGGCCTTATTTTTTTCAAGACATTTAAAATCAGGCATTGATTCATAAATTGAGCTGCTCGTATCGATGTCTGTTATATGGGATTTTCCGTTTTGAATTGATTTTATATGTTGTTCAAGTCTTTCAAAGGCCTGGGTTCCAAGAACAATATCCAGACATGGGATGCGCTTAAAAACAGCATTTCCTTCCTGCTGGGCAACGCAGCCTGCCATTATTGATATGAGACGGGGCTTTTTCTTTTTTTTCTCCGTAATTCTTCCAAGAAAACTGAAAGCCTTTTCCTGGGCTTTTTTCCTTACCGAGCAGGTGTTGCATATAACAATATCGGCTTTGTCAAAGGACTCTGTTTTCTCATAGCCGGATTTTCTTAAGATGGAAAATAATTTTTCAGAGTCATAGGTGTTCATCTGACACCCGATTGTGTATATATAGGCAAAGCCTTTAAACTTCATTGATAAAGATATCCTTTTTCAGATCATTCAATATGGTGCGGGTTTCGTCAACACAACCCGGTGCAATGGCAAATCTTACAAGCCCTTTTTTTGCATCAAGAGTTGTAATCACCGCAAGCCCTTCATAGGCTTCAAAAATAAATTTCAAAAAGCCTATTCTGCTTTTTTCAACCATATAATTTTTGTAAATGGTTCTCACTTTTTATCCTTATGAGATATAACGGCCATGAGTCGGATCTGGTTTTGCCCAGATCTGCACAAATAATCATAGATTCTGACACAAAATGGGCCGAAGGCGCAAAGCCAATGAATGTAACCAGTTACATTCTATTTCTTATAAAAAAATGTTTGCTTATTTTGGATCATACGGCAAATTCTATAATAGAAAAATTAAACCCAGAAAAATTAAACATAAACAACTATATTGAAATTAAAACTGTTATTTATATCATCATTGAGGATAAGTGTTCAATATAAATTTTATATTATTTATAGCTGCTGCAGGTATTTTTGTCCTGGAAAATAATATAGAGCGACTTGCCGTTGATCACGAGAATGCCGCCCTGCTTGCAAGAGGTCTTTCTGAAATTGAAGAACTTATGGTAAGCCCTGACTCAGGCGAGACCAACATTGTTTTTATTACAATAGAAAAAAATGATAATGAACTTAAAAATTTCATGGAGATAAACGGGATTTTGGTTTCAAAAGGCAGTTTTATTCGCCTTGTCACCAATTTAAATGTGACAAAAGATGATATCAAGCATGTTATTTCAGTGTTTAAAGATTTTTACCGCTGATTTTGGCCTGGGAGTTACTTAATTTAATTACCAAATTTTTTAATTGAAAATTTTGCAAAGCAGGCAAAGCAGGGGGCAGGCAGAAAAATTTGTTTACATTTGCTTGATCTGCGGCAATTAAAAGTTTATACCCTTTGTATGCTTAATAAAATAATAGAAAACAAATCAAAAATACATACACGGGATATAAAGCTTGCCACATATCCATATACAGAATCAAGGGTGGTGGTGCACGGGATTTTAAAAGATCAGAGATATATCAGGGTGTTTGATGTGACAGGAGACGTTCTTGAGCCCGGCATCATTCATCACATGGATGTAAAAATGATGATAAGATCCGATCCCCTGATAATAGAAGATGTTCAGGCTGATATGCTTCATGTCCCCCTGTCCCAGTGCCATACAACCCTTGATAATGTTGAAAAATTAAAGGGGCTTGAAATTAAATCGGGATTTACCGGGATTGTAAGAAGCATTACAGGCGGGAAAACAGGCTGCACTCATCTTTGCAATCTGATTATTGCCATGGCACAGGAAATTGTCCAGGGGTGGATTACTCAAAAAAGAAGAAACAGCTCTACTGTTCCAAAGGATATTGAAAGTTTTACTGAAAAAAAATTTTTAATTGATTCCTGCCGTATGTGGGCAGAGAATGGGCCCAGAATGAAAGACCTTGAGCAGGCAGGAATTTTACCCTAAAACGAGCTATGCCCGCAATCCATGTGCCTGTCTCAATTTCTTGTTTTTTATTACAGAAATTCAGGGGTAAGGCACTAAGGCCGGGGCTTAAAATGCAGCTGCCTTATCATTTCAAGATCTTCGTTAAGGCCTGCGCCCTTTGTTGTGAGATAATTTCCTGTCATCATCCCGCTTGCACCTGCATGAAACATATACGGTTCAAGTCTCTTTAAATTCAACTGCCTTCCTCCGCAGACAAAAATATCCTTATCAGGCAGGACAAACCTGAATAATGCTATTATTTTCAGGCATCTTAACGGAGTAATATCTGAGAATTTTTCCATTCGGGTTCCTGGTATGGGAGTTAAAAAATTCAAAGGAACAGTATCCACATCCAGTTTTTTTAATTGAAGTGCAAGTTCTAAAACCTGGGCATCGGTTTCCCCGATTCCGAAAATTCCTCCTGAACAGATTTCAAGACCTGCTTTTTGTGCCCTTTTTATGGTGTTAATCCGATTCTCAAATGAATGAGTTGTGCAGATATTTTTAAAATAACTTTCAGCGGTCTCAAGGTTGTGATGATATCTTGTGACCCCTGCTTTTTTTAAAATTTTCAAATCATTTTCTTCAAGGATGCCAAGGGAAGCGCAATAGGAAAGTTTTGATTTTTCAAGGCTTGAAAATGCAAGGGAAAGACGTTTTACTTCATCGGATTTAAGCCCTTTCCCACTTGTAACTACGGAATACCTGTTCACCGGTTTGTCGTACAGTTTTAAAGGCATTTCCATAAGTTTTTCCTTTGAAAGAAGAGGATAAACATCAATATCGGATGTGTGGAATTTAGATTGCGCGCAGAAACTGCAGTCCTCTGAACACTGGCCCGATTTTCCGTTGCAGATGGTGCAGAGGTGGATCTCCTTTTTGAAAAAAGCGTTTCGTATAAGATCTGCCCCTGCAAAAAGCTTAAAAACATCTTCATCTTTTGTTTCTGCAATGGCAGTCAGAGTTTTTAGGTCAAGAGTTTCACCACAAATGATTTTTTCAGCAAGGGCTGTTATATTTCTTAAATAAGGTTTCATTTTGTAAAAATTCCCATTTTAATAAATTCTATTTTTAATTTTGTTATTGACTTGTCAGTAAAATTTCGTTAACTGAGGTCGTTATTATTGGTTAACTCTAATAGCACGGATAAAAATGAAAAACAATATTAAAAGAATAACAAATTTTGATAAA
>CAZLBE010000093.1:0-6704 GCA_964557635.1 uncultured Desulfobacterales bacterium | reverse complement strand
TAAAAAACAAGAAATTGAGTCAGGCACATGGGTTGCGGGCATAGCTCGCTTTAGGGTTATCAAAGGTACAATTAACCATTATTTTCAATAAGGAGGAATTATGGCAGCAGGCGAATTAAAACCCCGCTGGGGACAACCTTTAACTGGAATTATTTCATTTATTGCGTTTTTTTTGATCGCATGGGGTACATGGTATATTTTAAGTGATCCAAGGGGGCCTGTGGGATGGTTTCCCTATCCCTTTGTAATGTTTCTTGCAATGATGATTCTTGCAGGACTCTGGCAGCATATGTTTTTGGGAGACTGGCCGGTTCAGAACCTTGGTCAGCCCATGCGGGGTATTGTCCAGACCATTATGAATGTGGCAATTGTCTGGTTTGTGATAGATATTGTGTTTTACCGAATTCTTGGATTAGGGTTTAATTTTTTAAGCTACTATGGGCTCGATGCAATTGGCAAACCTGGAAAATTAGCCCAGGTTGCAATTGTGTGTTTTGTTTTAATCGGTTTTTACACATATCCTGTAGTTACCATTTTCTTCGGGAAATGGCCTGTACAACCAAGTAACCTCAAGCAGCCGGCTGCAGGTGTTGCAGAGTTTGGTTGGGCTTCTGTTCTTACGCTGTTTGCCTATACAATTCTCATAGTACCTTTTTTCGGCCTGATTTTTAAAAGCCCTGCTCTGAGTACGCCATGGTGGGCAGGTATAGGAGGAACTCCACATGTTCACTGGGTATTTGGATGGTGGGAATGGGCAATTGTCATCCTTTTCATAACTGCCAATGTCTGGCGCATGAAACCTTTCAGTGTTATAACCCTCCCCCAACCCTGGAAAGGTATTATATCCGTAATTCTTTCCTTTATAGGTGCATATATACTTGCAATCATATGTATAAAAATTATCCCGTTATGGGTACCAGAGGAAACTTTTCATCATCTGCACGAAGCAAAGGGAGCAAGTGAAGTAACAAGATTTCTATGGCTTCACTCTGCTGAGATTGCAGGTTTTACTCTTATTCCTTTTCTTATCTGGCACCATTATTTTGATGATAACTGCGGAATGGAAGACAAAGACAGCTGGGGCGGCTTCTGGATAAGAACAATCGGCGTTCTGATTCTTACAGCCATAAGCTACTGGTTTTTCTACTATGCAAATTTTGGTTTCTGGGGGCTTGGCAACCCTCACATGGCTGAATTTTCACACAGATTTCCCCATGGTGAATCTCTGCTTTGGAATTTCTGGTGGATTATTCCTCTGTTGTGGAATGAATGGTTTTTCCACAAATGGCCGTTCTATGTTGTTGAAGAATAAAATAATCTTTTAAGAATCCATATTAACGGCCATGAGGCCGGTCTAAAGATTCCCGAACGGTATCTCGCCAAATATGGAAGCTCTTATTTTGAAAAATTTTCATGGCAGGGTTTAAAACAAACCCTGCCATGTTTTTTTTCAGTAAGGCACTGATACAACTCCCTCTTTTAAGACCTTGTGCCAAATTTTAGAATCAAATAATTATCTGAAAGGCTACAATTTTGAACTAAGTTTCAGATAATTTGAGAAAAGCTCGGGATGAACCCTTGAAAACTCATCAAAATCCCCAATAATATCCATACCGGGAATAACAGCCTTTACAACGGGCAATCCCATATCTTTTCTTGTAAGATCAATATAGCATGGGTGTAATCCATTTGAGATAAGAACATGCTCAAGCAAGGCAAGATCAGCAGCATAATCCCCGGTTGAATAATCCGGCAGATTCTCAAATCCCACAATTATCAGATCATCGGGTCCTTTTTCTGATACAGGAGAATTGGGAAAGGGATAATTTGTCTCGGTTATTGCTGAAATTATGGCTTTTTTTGCATTAAGACCTGCTGCAGTCCCCTTGTGGATTGTCCCATCTGTTCCCTTTACAAAACATTTGCAACACGGCACCCCGTATTCCGGTGTAATATCCTGAAATAGTAAATCTATACCAAGAGAATAACAAGCTTCAAGCAGCACTGCAAGATCTCTGTTCTTCTCTCTGTCCTCAACAACAAGCCGGAAACACCTGGAAATCTCAAATGGAACCACTGCCTCCTGATGACGTTCAATGATTTCAAGCAGAGCTGCCACCTTTGCCTGCTCCATTGTGTTACCCGATGCAAATCCCGTTGATCCAAGGCCGGAAAAAAGGTCAACTTCATCGAGATTGGAAAATAAAAACACCGCCTGAACAGGAACAAAGATCTTTTCCGATTCCTTTTGTCCGGCTTTCTCACCCTCAATCCAGTAAAGGGGCTCATTATTATACTGTATTTCCATGGCAAGTTCATCCGGATTTACAGCAATGTTTCCTTTGGACACAATATCTTTATATGAACCGTAAAAAAGAGGATATTCCTTAATAAAACCATCAACTCCATTAGCATTGACCGAGGCAAAAGCTGAACATCTTTCAACTATTTCCATGGTAAGAGAAACCCTTGCATTTTCGAGGGTAAGTCCTTTTCCATAGCTTGTCTGCTCTCCGGACAGAAAAAAAATATTCCTGTTATTTTCAACATGAATATCAAATTGCCATTTTCTTAAAAGGGCAAAGGGGGAAAGACTTGACTCATGGCGCATCTCTTCCTCAAGTGTAACCCCTGCATTTTTAAGGCGGGACAGAGCTGTTTCAATTGTCTTGTCAATGGGAAAATTAATTGAAAAATTAATTGAAAAATTGATACCCTGACAATTTTCTTTATACTGTGGGTGCAGCTCTTCAACACTTAAACCCGGTTCCCTTTTAACGGTGCATTCTCCGGTGCAGATCAATGGAAGTCCGGCATTGTCACAGCTGGGAAGCTGTCTGTGAAAAACAATATTTTCCTTAAACAACGCAATCCATTTTGAATGCAGCCTTTTATTATTACCAACGGCTGAACGTATATTGATCAAAGGGGATTTTTTTTTCAATTGGTTTATTTTCTTTCCAGAAAAAAATTTTTTAACCTTAACAAGGCTGCCGGATAATATAATCCTTTCGCATGCAATGGACTGGAGAATCAGGTTATCTTCCTTTTTTGCTTTTTTTATTAATTCTGAAATTTGCTTATCGTTAAAATCTTTTAAAAAATGCAGTACATATCGATGTAAAAAGTCATCATATGGACGGGTGTTCAATATATTAACAGCCTTTTCAAAATTAATATCCTCTTCAGGCACAACATCAAAATATCCTGTGGTTGCAGCTGTTTTCACAAGTTTCAATACATAGTTCATTGTAATATCCGTTTTTCCATTATTCCCGATTTTCTTTATTTTCTTCTTTAACATCTGACTTTAAAACAGCTTCAGGATATTTCATAACTCCCAACCCGCCTGTAACAGGTTTGTCAGGCCCTCGCATGTAAGAAAGAACACTTCCGGCAAGGGCGATAACAGCCCCTGCCATCATAGCCCTGTGAAAGCCAGCCATAAAAAAGGGCTCTAACAGATCAGAATAATTTTTAAGGCTTAATCCATGACTTAATTCATTAAAGACAGAGCTGAAGATCAGACCTGCAAGGGCAACACCTGTAACCATACCAAGATTTCTTGCAGTGGCAACTGCAGCTGATGCTATGCCACGCCTGTTTACAGATATTGCACTCATTGCAGCAGTGCTGTTAGGTGAAATAAAAAGACCGGTACCAATGCCAACCATTGCAAGGCGCCATAAAATAGAATAAACAGGCATGGCAGGTTCAATAAATGTAAAAGAAAATAAAGAAGCTGCAAGTATCAGCATTCCGGTAAGGCAAAGTTCTCTTGACCCTATTTTATCGTATAAACTGCCGGAAACAGGGCAGACAAAAAACAGAAGTACAAAAGGAGCCGTCATGATCATGCCTGTTTTTGAAGCAGAAAATCCGCAGGGATAAGTCAGGTAAAAAGGTGTCATAAAAACAATTGTAAAAAGCGATGCATAAAGAACTGCAGCGGAAATAACAGGCAATATAAACAGTCTTATTTTAACAAGATCAGGCGAAAACAGAGGAAACTCAGATTTTGCCTCAGTGATCATAAAACCTGCGCCTGCAAGTATTGATACAATAGCCATACCAATTGTTTTACTTGATGAAAGCCCCCATTTTCCAAAATGAGTTATCACAAAAAGTGAGCAGGTCAACCACAAAATAACGAAAACGCTGCCCATTATGTCTAAAGGTTCATTACTTGGTATGCCACCGGAACTTCCCTTCAGGATATATAATCCTGCAAGGGATGCGCCAATTCCCAAGGGTATATTTAAATAAAAGATCATTCTCCATGAAAAAAATTGAAGAATCAGTCCGCCTGTAAAAGGACCTGCTGAAAGCCCTGCCGCAACGATAGTTCCTATCATGCCAAGTGCTTTCCCCCTTTCAGATGCAGGAAAATTATCAACAATCAAAGCAGGAGAGCAGGCCATCAACATTGCAGCCCCGCATCCCTGGATGCCCCGGCCTGTGATTAACAGCAGAGGATTTGATGACAGCGCACAGAAAAGAGAGCCCGCTGAGAAAATAAAGAACCCACTGCAGTAAACAATTTTTTTACCCTTTATGTCGCTTATTCTTCCAAACGGGAGAAGAAGAGAGGAAGCAACGAGAAGATAAATCATCACAACCCATTGAATAACGGCAAGCTTTGTAGCAAAACTTTTCATTATATATGGCAGGGCAATGTTCACAATACTCCCGTCCAGAGTTGTCATAAAAACGGCAAGGGCCACAAGAATAAAAATTTTCCATTTTTTCTTCATGAATATTGCCCGGACATCAGTGCAATGCCGCCCCTGCTGCAAGAAAAAGGACAGCTTCGGTTATTTCTGCCATGGCGCCAAGCATATCTCCTGTTATGCATCCCATTTTTCTTTTATAGAAAAAAAGAATCAGGAAGACTAAAATACTGAAGACAGCTATAAGTACAAGCCCTTGGCTCCCAAGAAAAAAAGACAAAACAACAGGAATAATCAGCGAGATAAAATTTTTTACTTCAAGGGGCTTTTCAAAAAAATCATGACCTGTGCCTGTGTTTTCCCTTCCATATTTCAGATACCTGATACCAAAAAGCATACCTCCCCTTGCATAGGAAGGAATAATTAAAAACAAAAGCATTGTTTGAAAATTTGTACACGATATTTTCATCGAATAAATCCCTGCGGTTTTTACCGCAAGAACACAGAAAATGACAACAAGCCCCATCATGCCTGTTCTGCTGTCTTTCATGATTTCAAGGGCTCTTTCTTTTGACCTGTGACTGAACAGACCGTCTGCTGCATCTCCGAGACCATCAAGATGGAAGGCCCCTGTGACTGCAACCAGAAAAAGCACATCAAGAACTGCAACAACGGGTCTTTGCCAGAAAAAAGAAACAATATGATCCATACCGGCAAGAAAACAGCCTATTATGAGCCCGACAACAGGAAAAAACCTGATCATGCCCATGGGAGAGAATTTCACATTCTTTCCCGCAGGAATAATACTTATAAACATAATTGCCGATCTTAAGTCCGTTAAAAATCCGGGTTTGTTGTCCATTCTTTTGTCCTTTTCCTGGTTCTCCTGTTTATTCATATATAGTCCAAGTCCATCTGCCGCTATGGAGCGCCACGTTCCATAGCAGTCAGATGGAACGATCTGTTTCCAAACTACCTTTTAACCAAACTACCTTTTAAATTGATGCTATTTTTTTCTGGTAAAAAATTCCCCTTTTTTCACGGACAGATTCTATTTTGCCATCATCTTCAAGGGCTGCAAGGTATTTGTTAATCTCAGTTACATGGATACCAAGAATTTTTGAAAGATCCTCACAGGTACAGGGCCTTCTGTATATGGTTTCATAGATTGCAGATTCAATATCCTTTCGATAGGATTTAACGTTCTTTCGTTCCGGAGCAGATGCAATAATTTCTATATTTTCAGGGCCAAGTACGTTTTTGATTTTCTCCATTTCTTCCATTGAACAGGCCTTGATACCTGATACTGCACCGGGTCTGTCAAGGGTGTTGAGCTGAACCTGATCCGGTTTTATGCTTTGAATTGCTTTTTGCAGAAGCAGCAGATTTTCCATATTATCATTTATTTTCGGAATTATCAGTATTTCAAGGGCAAGTCTGCCTTGATACTCTTTTTTGAAATCTGCTATTCCCTGAATATAATCCTTTAAATTGATTCCGTGAAAAGGACGGTTGATCTTTTTAAAAGAGATCTCTTCTGCGGCATCCAGAGATGGCATGACAAGGTCTGCTTTTAAAAGTTCTTTTCTAACTTCTTTCTGATCAAGAAGGGTTCCATTTGTAAGAACCGCTATGGGAACACCCGGTTTTTTCTCCTTTATAAAATCAATCACCTCGCCTATACCCGAATTTAGACATGGTTCTCCTGAACCTGAAAAAGTTACATAATCAGGATCAGGATTATTTATAAAATAATTTTTCAGCTCTTTTTTAACATCATTGACAGGAATATATTCCTTTCTTTTAATTGTTAAATTTGTTGTGGCACCGCATTCACAGTAAATACAGTTAAGGGAGCAGATCTTGTGGGTCACAAGATCCACGCCGAGAGACATTCCAAGCCGCCTTGAAGGCACAGGACCGAATAGATATTTATACATATTTAAGCCTTTTTTCGAGTCAATATTCGGTAAGCACTCCATCTTCGCCCATTTTGGCCTTCACAATAGCATTAGTATGCTTTTGCAGTCCCAA
>CAZLBE010000092.1:0-6735 GCA_964557635.1 uncultured Desulfobacterales bacterium | reverse complement strand
ACGACCCATAATTTGCTGTGAGGCTAATCTGAGCCATGTCCAGATCGGCCTCATGACCGTTTATATGAAATAGAATGCAAATTAACAGCATTCTATTTCTATATTTGTTGAGAGGCAATCTGGGCCAATCCAGATTCGCCTCATGGCGGTTATAAGAAATAAAATATTCTACAATAAATTTGACACTGATTAAAATGGCATATACTATGTTTCCAGCTTTATGAATGATACTATTTTTATAAGAAATAGAATGTAACCGGTTACATTCATTGGCTTCGCGCCTTCGGCCCATCTTTTGTCAGAATCTTTGATTCTTTGAGACGGGTCTGAACCTGAATCCAGATCGGCCTCATGGCCGTTTATATGACGTTGTGAGACGGGTCTGGGCCAATCCAGCTCCGCCTCATGGCGGTTATATCAGACTCTTTGATTCTTTAAGCAGATCCGATACTGAGTCCGGTTTAACCCATGGCCTTTATTTCAGAAAAGGAATATAAATAATGACTGCTTTTATATGGAAAGGTAAAAACCCCAAAAACAGAAAAGTAAAAGGTGAAATGGAGGCTGAGACCGCGGATCAGGTGAAATCAGCCCTTCAGAGAAGAAAAATTACTCCTGTTAAAATAAAACAGAAGCCAAAAGATCTTTTTGAAAACATTGCCTTTATGCAGCCTAAGGTTAAGGATAGAGACGTCATTATTTTTGCCCGGCAGTTTTCAACCATGATTGATGCCGGGTTGCCCCTTCTTCAATGCCTTGAAATACTGTACGAACAGCAGGAGAACCCAAGTTTTAAAAAAGTTTTGAAAAAAATCAAGGAATCCATTGAAGCAGGGGAGACCTTTGCCGATGCTTTAAAGAAATTTCCCGATATTTTTGATGATCTTTTTATCAATATGGTTGCTGCAGGAGAAGCAGGCGGAATTTTAGATATTATTTTAAGAAGGCTTTCAGCGTACATGGAAAAAATGGCAAAATTGAAAAAACAGATAAAGGGAGCCATGACATACCCTGCAATTACATTGGGTATAGCTGTGATTGTCATTGGTATAATTCTTGTCTTTGTAATACCGGTTTTTTCTAAAATGTTTGCAGACTTCGGGTCAGCCCTGCCGGCTCCCACTTTGATTGTAGTTGGTTTGAGTAATTTTGTTATCCATAAAATCTGGTATATAATAGGCGCTATTGTTATTGCAATTGTTGCTTTGAAAAAAATATACGCTTCAAAAAAAGGCAGGATAATAATGGATGATATGTTTCTAAAACTGCCTGTGTTCGGGATACTCATTAAAAAAGTTGCTGTGTCAAAATTTACCAGAACCATGGGTACAATGCTGTCAAGCGGGGTTTCAATTTTAGAAGCATTGGAAATTGTTGCAAGAACAGCAGGAAATAAAACCATTGAGCTTGCAATGCTGGACGTGAGGCAGGGTATCTCAGAAGGACGGTCCATGGCAGATCCTCTTCTTGAAAGCGGTGTATTTCCATCCATGGTATGTTCAATGATCGCCGTGGGAGAGTCCACCGGAGCTCTTGACACAATGATGGAAAAAATTGCTGATTTTTATGATGATGAAGTTGACCAGGCCGTAAAAAACCTTACTGATATGATAGAACCTTTTATGATGGTTTTTCTTGGTACGGTTATTGGCGGACTTGTAATAGCCATGTATCTCCCCATTTTTAAAATGGCAGGAGTAGTAGGATCATAGTTTAATTTGAATGCAATAATCAATACGAATAATAACCATATTATTCATGAAATTAAATGGCTTATAATATTAAGAATAATCTTTGCGATTATCCTCTTAACTTCCACCTTTGTTTTCTGCAGAGAGGGTGGACTGCCTTCTACCGCCCAGCCCTTTTTATTTCTTTACGGGTTGTCAGGCCTTATCTTTTTATTTTCCATTGTTTATCTGCTTTTACTGCCTGCATTGAAAACAGGTGTTTTATCGGCCTATTTTCAACTGGTCTGTGATTCTTTCTTTATCACGGCCATTATTTTTATTACCGGTGGATTTGCAAGTATTTTTACCTTTCTCTACCTTCTTGTCATAATGGGTGCAAGTATCATGCTGCTTCAAAGGGGGAGCATGATCATTGCTGCTTTATGCGGTATTGAGTATGGGGTATTAATTGATCTTCAATACTATGGTGTCATAACGCCATTTGGCAGCCATGATCCTTTTATTTTTTCAATTCCATGGTATTATGTTGTTTACAGAATTTCTATTATTATCATTGCATGTTTTGCAGTATCCTTTTTAACAGGACTACTTGCAGCAGAAGCGAAAAAGGCAAAACGTGATTTTAAAATTATGGAAAGGCATTTAAAAAGGGTTGAAAGAATGTCTGTCATAGATGAACTTGCCGCCTCTATGGCCCATGAAATCAGAAATCCACTTGCATCTCTTTCCGGTTCCATTCAACTCTTACAGGAAAATGTAAAGAAGGGCTCAGCAAATGACAAATTAATGCAGATAGTTCTTCGAGAAACAGCAAGACTTTCAAGGATAACATCTGATTTCCTTGCGTTTGCAAGACCTGAAGCAGGGAAAAAAATAAAATTTAAAGCTGATCAGGTTATAGAAGAAATAGTAGAACTTTTTAGAAAAGATCCGCTTTGCTCTGATAGAATTGATATAAAATTAAAACTTTACAGTGAAGTATGGTTATTCATGGACCCCGATGATTTAAAACAGATCCTGTGGAATCTCTTAAAAAATGCAGCAGAAGCCATTGAAAATAAGGGTGAGATCCGTATCATACTCAGCCATCCGAAAAATAATCAGGTGCATTTAAAAATCATTGATACCGGGTGCGGCATAGACCAAAAGGATTTAAAATTTGTGTTTGATCCTTTTTTTACCACAAAAACAAATGGTACAGGACTTGGACTATCCATTATCCATAGACTTGTTGATTCATATCAGGGAATGATAGATTTTGAAAATATACAACATCAAGGGACTGTTTTTACATTGATTCTGCAGACCGCTCCAACTTAAAAAATCTTGACACATCAGCATTAAATAGGTTAATTAAACTACTTTTCGCACAATACACTGTTATAAACAATATAGTCGCCATGGAGGCAATTTATATGAAATAAAACGTAACCCGTTACTTTTATTTCATAATTTGTTGAGAGGCAATCTGGGCCAATCCAGATCCGCCTCATGGCGGTTATAAAAAAGAAAGAAGCTATTTAAAATGGAAGAATCAAATAAACTGCTCAAAATAAGAAAACAAAAGATTCAGGAATTAAAAGACAGTGGTGTTTCCCTTTACCCAAATGATTTCAGGGTGACTGCAACCATGAATGAATTAAATCAGATAATTGAAAATAATCCTGAGGTCATGGGTGAAGACGGCAAAAATTTTTCCGTAGCCGGGAGAATGATGGCTGTGAATAAATTCGGGAAATCTTCTTTTATCAGATTTAAGGACAGGACCGGGCAGATTCAGGGATACCTTCAGAAAAAAACTGTTGGCGATGAAGTATATGATCTTTTCAAGAAACTTGATATTGGAGATTTTGTGGGCATAACAGGCCCATTGTTTAAAACAAGAACCGGTGAAGGAACTATTTTAGCCAAAAAGTTCCGTCTGATTTCCAAAGCGGTAAGAGCACTTCCTGAAAAATTTCACGGGATAAAAGATCCTGAGAAAAGATACCGCCAGCGCTATCTTGATCTTATCATGAATAATGATGTAAGGGATATTTTTATAAAAAGAAGCAAAACTATCAGAGTTCTCCGTAAATTTTTTGAAGAAAAGGATTTCATGGAGGTGGAGACTCCCATGATGCAGCCTCTGCCAGGAGGGGCTGAGGCAACCCCTTTTAAAACATGGCACAATGCACTTGGCATGGAACTCTTTTTAAGAATTGCCCCTGAACTCTATTTAAAGCGCCTTGTTGTCGGAGGATTTGAAAAGGTGTTTGAAATAAACCGCAATTTCAGGAATGAAGGTGTATCAACAAAACATAATCCTGAATTTACCATGGTTGAATTCTATCAGGCATATGCCAATTATGAAGACCTGATGAACCTTACCGAAGTGATGTTTGCACATGTGGCAAAAGAGGTGACAGGGTCAGAAAAATTTGAGTACCAGGGAGATATGATAAATTTTGGGGGAAAATGGAAAAGGCTTCCCATGATGGACTCCCTTGTTGAAATAGGCGGTGTGGATAAAAACATCCTTGATGATACAAAAGCACTGCTTGCCTTTGCTGAGAAAAAAGCAATAACCATTACCAAAAAAGAACGTCACGGTAAAATTTTAACAAAACTTTTTGACGCACTTGTGGAACCAAACCTGATTCAGCCTACATTTGTCACAGGCTATCCGGTTGAGGTCTCTCCCCTTTCACGAAAAAATGATAATAACCCGGAATTAACAGACAGGTTTGAACTTTTCATAGCTGGCAGGGAAATTGCCAATGGATTTTCCGAATTAAATGATCCATTTGACCAGTATGACAGATTTTTTGACCAGGCTGCTCAGCGTAAGGAAGGGGAAACTGAAGCCCATATCATGGATTCCGATTACATTGAAGCCCTGGAATACGGTATGCCTCCAACTGCAGGAGAGGGAATCGGCATAGACCGTCTTGTCATGCTTTTAACCGATTCTCCATCCATCCGTGAAGTGATTCTTTTTCCCCATATGAAAAAGAGTTCTTAAAAAAATATCCATGTCTCTCGAATTTTTCATAGCAGGCCGGTATCTAAGGGCAAAGAGAAAGGAAGGATTTATTTCTCTTGTCACATTTTTTTCCATAGCAGGTGTGGCTGTCGGAGTGATGGCGCTTGTCATTGTGATTGCAGTGATGAGTGGCTCTGAAACTGATTTCAGGAAAAGAATCCTTGGTGTTGAGCCCCATATACTTGTCATGAAAAGTTCAGGACATTTATCTAATTATGAAGATTATCTTAAAAAAATAAATAATATAAAAGGAGTTAAAGCTGTATCTCCCATTGTTTTTGCGCAGACCATGATAAGGACTTCCCGTGCCATGTCAGGCGCTGTGATAAGGGGGATTGAACCTGAAAATAATTTCAGCCTTATAAGGGGATTTTCAGTTAAGGAACTAAAAGACAAACTTGTCACAGCAAAGAAGAACGGAGATCTGCCCGGCATTATTCTTGGTAAACAGCTTGCCCTTCATCTTGGTGTTGGAACCGGTGACAGAATTGTGCTCATGGCTCCCAACGGGATGATTTCACCTGTGGGGCATATTCCTGCACTGCAGCGGTTTGAAGTGACAGGCATTTTTGAATCCGGCATGTATGAATATGATAATTCACTTGCCTATGTTCACCTTGATGAAGCACAAAAATTAATGGGGATGGGAAAAGGAATCTCAGCCCTTGGCGTGTGGGTGGATGATATTTTTTCTGCAGGAAAAGTAAAAAATTCTATTTTATCATTTTTAAAATATCCTTTTTACGCAAAGGACTGGATGGAAATTAATAAAAGTCTTTTTTCCGCCTTAAAACTTGAGAAAACCGCAATGTTTATTATCCTAAGCCTGATTATACTTGTGGCGGCATTTAATATAGCAAGCGCACTCATAATGATGGTGATGGAAAAGGCAAAGGATATTGCCATATTAAAGGCTATGGGCGCGACTGACAGAATCATAAGAAGGATATTCATGATCCAGGGCCTTGTAATTGGTTTTTGCGGAACATTTACCGGAACCATGGCAGGAATTGCCGCATGTCTTGTTTTGCAAAAATATAAATTTATTAAACTTCCTGCTGCTTACCCTTTTTCAACACTTCCTGTTCAGCTTGAATTCACGGATGTTTTTTTCATATCCATTGCTGCCATGGCATTATGTTTTTTTGCTACAATTTATCCTTCTTTTAAAGCATCTGCAACAAATCCCGTTGAGGCTCTTCGTTATGGATAATGGGGCAAGAGAAATTTTAATGGCCATGGAATCAATTTCAAAAGGATTTAATATTGCAGGAACCCGTGGGGATATGGGAAAGGGTGAAGACACCCGACTTGAAATATTAAATAATGTTAATTTTAATATATATAAAGGCGATACAATTGCAATTGTGGGCAACTCGGGTATCGGTAAATCAACCCTGCTTCATATCATAGGAACCCTTGATAAGCCTGATAAGGGGAAAATTTTCTTTATGGGTAAAGAACTGTTTTCCATGGGAGATGAAAAACTTGCCTTTTTCAGGAATACTAAAATTGGTTTTGTGTTCCAGTTCCACCATCTTTTACAGGGGTTTACTGCAACAGAGAATGTGATGATTCCCTGCATGCTGAACAAAGAAAAAAAACAGGAAGCAAGAGAATTGGCAAAAGCTGTTCTGTCAAGAGTGGGACTTGGGCAAAGATTATTCTGCAGGATAGAGGAGTTGTCCGGCGGCGAACAGCAGCGTGTTGCACTTGCAAGGGCACTCGTTACTAATCCTGCCATGCTTCTTGCCGATGAACCCACTGGAAATCTGGATCAAAAAAATACCGATGAGGTCCATGAACTTCTCATGGACCTTAATAAAGAGCTCGGCATGACAATGGTTGTGGTAACCCATAATGCAGGACTTGCAGATCTTATGGAAAAAAAAGTTACAATTGATAAGGGAAGAGTCGTAGCTGCATAACGGACATGAGGCGGATCTGGATTGGCCCAGATTGCTTCACAACAAATTATGAAATAAAAGTAATGGGTTACATTTTATTTCATATAAAAAA
>CAZLBE010000091.1:3213-6769 GCA_964557635.1 uncultured Desulfobacterales bacterium | reverse complement strand
CTCTTTCTCAATGGCATCATAGATGATACCCCTGTAAAAAGGCAAATGCTTTTTAATTTCATCAAGCGCTTTCCCTTTTGAATAATGGACAGAAAGATCAACACTGAGATATGCAAGGTCTTTATTTTTACCCTGCGAGAATACAATAAAATCCTTCATGGCAATTGCCCCGGGTCCCCGGGGAACGATCCCCTGTGGGAAATCTAAAAGATTTGCATTGGTATTTTTTGTTTTATTCTTAAAATCGGAATTTGCCTGCAAATTGTTTTTCTTATTGTGAAGTTTTGCCTTAAGCGCAGGGCCATAAATGAAAAAATAATATCCTGCCCCAATGGACGAAAGAAGAAAAACAGTGGCAAATCCTGCAAGCATAAGTTTTGATTTATACCATTTTGTCTTAAGTTTAGTTTCTTTTTCCTCTTTTCCAGGTTGATCGTCATCTATCAGAGGTGTTGAAACAGATGACTCCACATTTTCATTTTTTTCAACTTCTTCAATAACTACCTGGTTTTCCTGGTTATCAATATCTGCGCCATGATCATGATCACTAAGTGGACTATTTAAATCTGCATCAATATCACCAAGGATATCTTCATCTTCTTCTTCGGTTCCCTGTAAAAGCGTATCAATATCATCCTGAGATATTAGATTTGAATCCTCTTCAGATTCCCCGTCAACTGAGACAACTGCTTCAGGGGAATTGTTTAAAAGGCTGCCCATATCGTCTTCCTCAACATCTGAAACATTCGATGGTTCAGCTAACTCTTCTTCATCACTGGATGTTATCCCTGGCATATCTCTAACATCAGGGGCCTTAGATTCTTTATCAACTTCTATATTATCATCTTCTATTTCTTCATTTTTTTCAGGAATATGTTCAGGTTCAGGTTTAAATTCACCGTCTGAAACATCGTCTGCTATGGCATCAATATTCCCTTCATTCATATCATCTTTTATAAGTTGATCTATGGTGTCCTGGGTTATCATGCAGTCTTCAATATCAACGGCATCGGATTCAGATATAATTTTTTCAGAATCCAGTGTCCCCTCATCTTTCTTTTGAACAACCTTTTGTTCACCCCCTGTGTCATCTTCAGGTGGCTGATTCATTAGTTTATCAATATCATCCTGAGAAACAAGTTCAAGAACGTCCGTATCGTCTGTGTCACTTTCCAGGTCCGTGCTATTGTCTAAGTCTGCCTGATCATCAGTCTCTGTCTTATCCTTCGAAATTATATCGTTATCGGTATCTGCTTTCGTGTCTGCTTCGCTGTCCTGGCCAATTGCTATTTCAGACTCTGTTTCATTGTCCGGATCCATTGACTCATGATCTGCAATGGTTTCACTGCTTTCAGCAGATGAAACAGGCGTACTGACTAATTTGTTTATATCTTCCTGGGAAAAAAGTTTTAGATCCTCATCATCGTCATCGTCATCTGTATCTGCGCTTGTATCAGGCACTGTTTCCGGAGCAACCGGTTCCTCAGAGGTTTTAATTCCATTCATCAGGTCGTCAATATCACTCTGAGATATAAGTTCAAGTTCGTCTGTATCTTCCGTTTCACTGTATGTGCCAGACTCACCATTTGATTGATCATTGCCATCTGATTCACTGTTTGACGTATTAGCCCCAAGATGACCTCCGCTTAACAGGTTGTCAATATCATCCTGGGACAGCTCGGCCAGTTCATCATCTGCATCTGTGACAGAGACTGCATCCTCTTTTTTATCATCATTGTCATTTTCACGAACAGATGCGTTGAGAAGCTTGTCAATATCATCCTGGGATATCACTTCATCTTCAGTTACAGTGTCCTCAGGCATTTTAGTATCCTCTTAAATAGTGTAAAACAAACTTTCTTACGACTTAAAATAATCCATTAGTCTTGTTTTCATCTTAATCAAAATTTCAGCATGTATCTGACATATCCTTGATTCTGTCAGAGACATGACCTCCCCGATCTCCTTTAAAGTAAGCTCTTCATAATAATATAGAGATACTACAGTCTGCTCTTTTTCCGTAAGTGTTTTTACTGCATTGGACAAAGCCGTTTTAATTTCCTCTCTGTCGAGGTGATCAGCAGGGGTTTCCTTACCAATCAACCTTGACTGAAATTTTGTCTGTGAAGGAAAATTTGTCCGTCCTGATTTAATAAAAGTATCAAGGCTTAAAATTGAAGCACAATGAATATCGGTAAGCATATCATAATAAGTGTCAAGTTCAATTCCCATCTTAGAGGCTATATCAGATCCTTCTGCAGGCCGCTGGTGCTCAGCTTCAACTTCTTTAACGGCTTTTGCAATATCTTTTATTTTTTTTCTCATGGACCGTGAATAAACATCCATGCTTCTCAATTCATCTAATATGGCGCCCTTGATTCTGTATTGAGCATAGGTTTTAAAGTTTACATGCTTATCATGATCAAACTTGTCAACAGCATCTATAAGCCCAAGCGAACCGGCACTGACAAGATCATCAAACAAAACATTAGAAGGAATACGACCGACAAAACGAGCTGCTATATGCCTGACAAGATAGGCATATTTAACTATCATGGTATCACGCCATGCATTGTCTTTCTTACTGTTATCACAACTCTTATAAACCATTGAATGAATTATCCCCGATTATTATCGGAACTGTCAGCAGTATTAAATAACCTTTTCATAAAAAATTTTATATTCCCGTCGGCATCGAATCTGCCGGGAGAATCAGCTATTTTCCCGGCAAGTTTTTTTAAAGCTGTACTTGAAGGAGCATCCGGAGCAAAATTTAAAACAGTACTATGATTGATCACTGCTTTAGGGAGCATGGTATCCATTGGAATAAATCCAAAATATTCCAGTACAACATTTCCAAGAAATCTTTCCATTGCACTGCTTAAAGTTGAATAAACAGCTTTTGCATCTTTTTCCGATTGTACCATATTGACAACAAGTTTAAAATGCTTTGTACCATAATTTTTTGACAGCACTTTCATTAATGCATATGAATCAGTTATGGATGTAGGTTCCCGTGTAGCAATTACAATGCATTCATCAGCAGCAGAATTAAAATACAAAACATTTGAGGATATCCCTGCACTAGTATCAATAAGGACTATATCTGCAAGCTCTCCAAGCATCTCAAACTCACTGAGTAAATTTAATTTTTCACCTTCTGTAAGGTTTGTAAGATGGGCAAATCCACTGCCGCCTGGAATAATTTTAACACCATGTTTCGTTGTTACAATAACCTGCTTAAGACTTTTTTCACCGCTTATCACATGACTTATATTATAATCCGGCCGCATATTAAAAATTATATCAATATTGGCAAGGCCCATATCCGCATCAAGAATAAGAACACGTTTACCAAGTTTTGTTAAAGCGACGGCAATATTTCCCACCATATTTGTCTTGCCTACACCGCCTTTACCACTTGTAACAGCCAACACTCTTGGTATTGGATTAATTTGAGATGAAGTCATGGAGGTCCTCCGTTTTAAAAATGTGTCTGAGGTTGCCATATCTCTCAGTCCGCTTGCCTGATCCATTTAATGTCTTACTCCTCTTT
>CAZLBE010000091.1:0-3113 GCA_964557635.1 uncultured Desulfobacterales bacterium | reverse complement strand
CATAGGTCTTTAATTGTTCAAAAGCACCAACGCGATAATTATCAATGGAAATCAAACCCACCCGTTTTTTTCTTTTAAAAGTCAACTCTGCTGCGAGTTTTGCAATGGTAGTTGTTTTTCCAACCCCTGTGGGACCTACAAAAGCAGCCATACATGGTAATCCACCCCGGGGATTGTTTTGTTTTAATTCATCGATATTACTCTTTGTAAAAGTGTCGGCATTACTGTCGGCATTACTCTGATAATCCAATTCTACAAATAAATTCTTTGTGTCTAACAGTTCCACGCATTCTTTTATAACATAATTTTTTAAAGATGCAATACAATCCGATTTTCCTTTTTCTTTGCTCTTTCTTTTACCAAACTTATCCTCAGTCACCCCGCAATCGTAATTTTGCCTGTCATTTTCCATGGAAGAGCACGAATTCTGCATAATTGAACCAGCCAATTTTTCAGAGATTCCAGCTTTTAAGAGCAGGGCAAACAGAGAAGCTGATTCAGGATGATTCATAACCATTTCCTGTATCCTGTTTCCGTGGTACATCAGGGGCAGAATTTCCTTTATACTGACAAGATCATCTTTAATAATATTAAAAAAATCATCCTTTTGATATGAAAAATTTTTATCAAAGGAGGTCAATTTCCTGTTGCTATTTTTTGTTTTGCTTTCCGTAAAATATTGCGTTGGTGCGGCTTCAACAGCAAATCCTTCCTTTGCATAGGGATTTTTCGGGCTTTTGTGAATTTTTTTTGTGGAAAGAATCATTGCATCAGGCCCCATTTCCTCTTTAACCTGTGCAAGTGCCCTTTGAATGGTCTTTGCTTGAAATATTTTTGATTTCATTTTGTGATTTTTATCCTCCCGGCAGCCTTAAGACTTATATCATCAACGATTTCCGCATGGGATACAACAAAAACCGAAGGAAGGGCATGCTCAATAAGTTTTTTAAAATGGCGCCGCAGAACCGGAGAACACATTATTACCGGCTGAGCATCGGACGCAAGTTGTTTTTCAACTTCAATTTCTGCTGATTTAACGATCTGTTCAACAATTTTAGGATCAACTGTAAGGTATGACCCATGTTCAGTATGCTTAATATTTTTAGTAAGCATCTCTTCAAGCACCCTGTCAAGGGTTATCACCTGAAGGGTTTTATTCGGTCCAAGCAAGGGGGCAAGCATTGCTTTTGCAATTTTCTGTCTGACATACTCCGTTAAAAGATCAGGGTCCTTGCCCATGGGAGCATAGTCGGCAAGGGTTTCCACTATTGTTAAAAGATCCCGTATTGAGACTTTCTCCCTTAAAAGGTTCTGTAGTACTTTTTGAACAATGCCAACACTTAAAAGGCCCGGTACAAGTTCTTCAACGGCTTTTGGATTTGTTTTTGCAAGATTATCAAGCAGATGCTGGACATCCTGACGTCCTAAAAGATCATGGGCATTGGTTCTGATCACTTCGGTCAAGTGTGTGGCTATTACAGTTGAATTATCAACAACAGTATATCCTGCAAATTTCGCATCCTCTTCTCTGTCCGGTGAAATCCACAGGGCAGGAAGGTTAAATGCAGGTTCGGTTGTGGGGATTCCTTCAATTTCCTCGGCAACCCCTCCAGGATCCATTGCAAGAAGATGATTAACCATTAATTCACAGCCTGCTGTTTCAACGCCTCTGATCATAACCCTGTACTGGGCGGGATTCAGTTTAAGATTATCCCTGATATGGATTGGTGGAATAATAATACCCATATCACTTGCAAACTGCCTTCGTATTGCCCTTATCCTGCCTAACAGCATTCCGTCCTGCTGCTGATCCACAAGGGGAATCAATCCATAACCAACCTCAAGTTCTATGGTATCAAGAGCTAAAAGATGATCGACCTCTTCAGGAGCACTTGATGCTTCCGCCTCTTCACCTTTTCCCTCAATTTCCTCTTCAGGAAGTTCCCTTCCAAGAAAATACCAGCACCCTGCACCTAAAATTAAGCTTAAAGTCATGAAAGGAAATGCAGGAAGTCCGGGAACAAGACCAAAGCAGAAAACAATTGCCGATCCAAGGTAAACAGGCGTTTTACTTGAAAGAAGATGAGCTGCAAATTCCTTTCCCATTCTGTTTTCCGACCCTGCTCTTGCCACAAGAATACCTGCTGCAGTTGAAATCAAAAGCGCCGGTATCTGAGAAACCAGTCCGTCACCCACGGTGAGAAGAGTATAGTTTGAAAGAGCATCTTTCATGGGCATTCCCTGTTGAACAACGCCTATGATAAAACCGCCGACAATATTAATACCAGTAATAATAATACCTGCAATTGCATCCCCCCTTACAAATTTACTGGCACCATCCATGGCTCCGTGAAATTCCGATTCCCTGGCAACCTCCTTTCTTCTCTCCCCTGCTTCAATTTCATCGATCATGCCCGCGTTAAGATCCGCATCAATTGCCATCTGCTTGCCAGGCATGGCATCCAGGGTAAATCTTGCTGCAACTTCTGCGATCCTGCCTGCACCCTTTGTTACAACCATGAAATTTATCAGTACAAGAATGATAAAAACAATCATGCCAACCACATAGTTTCCACCAACAACAAAACTGCCAAATGATTTTATAATGGCACCTGCAGCAAGGGGGCCTTCACTTCCATGGAGAAGAATCATACGTGTTGATGCAACATTTAAAGAAAGACGAAACAGGGTCAATACAAGAAGCATGGAAGGAAAAATGGAAAAATCAAGGGGCTTTTTTGTGTACATTGTTGTAATGAGCACGATCACTGCAAGAGTAATATTCAAGGCAAGGGAAAAATCAAGTATCACAGGAGGCAGGGGCAAAATCATCGCCATGAGTATCCCAATAAGGGATACAATCATGGCAATGTCCGAACCTTCGCTCCTGATCCCTGCCATTATTCCCGTATTTTCAACTGCCATGAACTTATCCTTTTTTTTTGCGTCCTCTGCGTCTCTGAGGTGAAATTAAAAGCGTTGCAGCGTTCATAATTTGACATTATAACATGTTTATGCCAAATCCATGACAAACTTTTTTAAGCATTAAGCACCTTTTCCCTTTAATTTGTAAACATAGGCAAGGATTTCCGCAACGGCCTGGAACAATTCCG
>CAZLBE010000090.1:0-6885 GCA_964557635.1 uncultured Desulfobacterales bacterium | reverse complement strand
TATCAAGCCCTCGTTGAAAAACAGATATGTCAAAGGAGCCTGATGGAGCACATACTCCAATTGTATCACCAGCTTTTAAACTCTTTGGGAATATCATATCTATTTGTCTTTTTAAAAAAACATACTCAAATCGTTATGTCAGTTGCATGATTCTTTTTATGTGAAACAGCGCAATTTTAAAACGCTATCGGCTACACATCTACGACCCATTATTTGTCAGAATCTTTGATTCTTTGAGGTAATCCGAGCAAATCCGGATCGGCCTCATGGCCGTTATAGTACTCTACTCAAATAGGACGTTTAAAAATTTACTGCTCCTGTTTAAAGCAATTTCCCTGTAATCTCCAAGAAAATTTCCAATATCCTTTAAAAACTCAACGCCATTATCATGTCCGCCATCAAGCATGGATTCTCTTGTCTCTGCAAGGGAATCAAAAAAAAGGTCAAGGACTTCGTTTACATATCTGTTTTCTCCCACGAGCGTTGTATAAAGGTCAGGATCCTGAGCAAACAGCCTTCCCATTATATCTGAATTAATCCTGAATATCGGAGTTGAAATGGAAAAAGCCTCATTGGGGTGAATGTCCATCTTCTGAAGAGTTCTTGCCATGCAAATGGTGATAAAATGTGTAAGTCCCTGAACAATGGCCATATGCCTGTCATGATCAGCAGGATCAAACTCAGTCACCTTTGCTCCTGCCATGGAAAAAACTTTTTTCACCCAGGAAAAACCCGTACTGCCCCTTCCCGGACATAAAATTATATTCTGGGCTTTTATGGAATCGGTAAAGGGGCCGAACATGGGATGAATACCCACAACTTCGGATTTTGAATATTTAACCATTGCATTGACAATATCCTCTTTCTGTGAACAAAAATCCATGAGGATCTGTTCCTTTTTTAAGAGATGCCCGATCTCTGATACGATTTCAATTGCCGCGTCTATGGGGGTGGATAAAATAACAACACTGCACTCACAGGCAAGCTCTGTATTCGTTGTCTCAGTGTCAAGATCTGAAATCATAACATCATAGCCTGCAGTTTCAAAAAAATTTTTAAACCAGACGCCCATACTGCCTTTTCCGCCTATAATACCTATTTTGTCAATCTTCATTGACACCTTTCCCGGCATTGCACTGCTTTCTGCCTTAATATATGATCGGCAAGGACAAGACGGACCATGGCTTGGCAAACGGCATTTATCCTTGGCACTGCAGATACATCATGCCTGCCCTTTGTTGATATGACATGGGGTTTTCCATTCTCATCTATTGTATTCTGCTCTCGCAAAATGGAAGGTATGGGCTTAACATGCACCCTGGCAATTATTTTATCCCCATTGGATATTCCCGCAAGAATACCGCCGGCATTATTTGTCTCAAAGCCTGCTTCAGTTATCTGATCGTTGTTCTCATATCCTGTCATTTCTGCAGCCTGAAATCCTGCTCCTATTTCAACACCTTTAACAGCACCAATTCCCATGAGGGCCTTGGCAATATCAGCATCAAGCTTGTCAAAAACAGGATCTCCAATTCCCGGTGGCACATTTTCAGCCACAACTTCTACAACCCCGCCAATGGAATCACCTGCTTTTTTTACCTGTTTTATTCTTTCTTCCATTAATTTAAAGGCCTGCGCATCCGGACACTGAAGAGGATTCTTATCAATTTCATTCAAATCAAAATTGACAGCTTTGATCCCACCAAGCGATATAGTATAAGTTACAACATCTATTTTATATTGTGACAGAAAGGCTTTGGCAACGGCTCCTGCTGCAACCCTTGCTGCTGTTTCCCTTGCAGATGCCCTTCCCCCGCCCCGCCAGTCACGAATGCCATATTTTGCTTTATAGGTGATATCTCCATGACCGGGTCTGAACAACCGGGCATTTTCCGCATATGACCGGGATTTGGCATCCCTGTTCTTTATCATTATACTTATTGGCGTTCCTGTAGTCAGGCCGTTGAACACACCTGAAAGAATCTCAGGTATATCTGGTTCCTTCCTTGATGTGGAAGCACTGCTTTTGCCCGGTTTTCTCAGATCAAGTTCATTTTGAAGCATCTCTTCGTTAAGTTCAATGCCAGGAGGGCATCCATCCACAACAACCCCCGTTGCCTTTCCATGGGATTCTCCCCATGTTGTTATTTTAAAAATAGTACCAAAACTGCTGCCCGGCATTACTATCTCTCCTTTTTCATATTTTTTAGACGAATTTTTTGTTTTATGTTTTCTGCAATTTCCAGAGGTGACAATTGGGATGTATCAAATTCAAAATCACACGCATTCTTGTAAATGGGAATGCGCTTGTTTAAAACGGAAAGCGTTTCATCTTCAACTGTTTTTCCGGTTAAAGATGGCCTTAAATCAGAAGTTTCCGGATCTTTTATCATTCTATGGGTTATTATATTTACAGGGGCCTTCAGCCAGACAACAATCCCGTTTTTTTTCATGAACCTAACATTTTCATCAAGGGTTATAATTCCCCCGCCGGTTGCAATAATGTGAGGATTAAGCTTATCTGTTTTAAAAAGAATCTGCTGTTCAATTTCCCTGAATTTTTCCCACCCGAAATTTTCAACTATTGAAGCTATGGACATGGACATCTTTGTCCTTATCTCTTCATCAATATCAAGAAACAAAAAATCAGACATAGCGGCAAGTTCCCGCCCTGTTGTTGTCTTTCCGGTACATCTGTAACCAATCAGGTAAATATTTTTATTAAAGGGCATCAAACACTTCCCAGAATGTCGGGAATGATTTTCCAACACATTCCTCATTCTCAATAATAATTCCGGGAACTTTCAACCCTGCAATGGAAAATGCCATGGCAATTCTGTGATCGTTAAATGTTTCAATAACCCCACCGGACGGGGACCCTCCTGTTACGCACAGAAAATCTTTTCCCTGTTTTGCTTTAATGCCCATTTTCATAAGCTGGGACACAACTGCATCAATGCGGTCGCACTCTTTTTCCCTGAGATGGGCAATATTTCTGATAATGGTTTCCCCTTTTGCAAAGCATGCAATAACGGCAAGGGTTGGCACAACGTCCGGAATATCAGACATATCAACATCAACACTCTTAAGATTACCTTGAGAACTGTTCCTGCCTGCTACACTTATTCCGTCTGCATGATAAACGATGGTGCACCCCATCTGTTCAAGGATATCAAGGAATCTCAAATCCCCCTGTAATGAATCTTTATGTATGTTTTCAACTTTTATTCTCTTTCCTGTAACAGCACCTGCCGCCCAGAAATAGCTTGCATTGGAAAGATCAGGTTCAACAATAAATTCTTTTGCCTTATACACCTGATGTCCTGAAACATGATAGTTTAATTCATCTATTTTACAAGCTTTAACATTGAATTTTTCCATAATATCCATTGTAAGATCAATATAGGGCGAAGAAACCGGGAAATCGGGCAGTTCAATATCAAGGCCATTTTCCAGAAGAGCTCCCATGATCAACACAGAGGAAAGATACTGGCTTGTCCTGGAACAATTAAGAATAATTTTCCCGCCTGTTTTCATTTTTCCGTTTATCCTAACCGGAGGGCAATTATTGCCCTTTATCGAGTCTGCATCAATACCGGCCATTTTCAAAGCTTTGATCAGGCCGCCCATGGGACGCTGACACATTCTCTTATCTCCGGTAAGAACATAAAATGAGTTTCCAAGGGATGCAACTCCGGCAAGAAGTCTCATGGATGTCCCTGAATTTCCAAGATAAATTTCTTTAGCGCATGATGCGGGTTTTCCATTGAATCCATAAACTTCAAAAATATTATTCTCTTTTTCGTTTATCACAGCTCCCATATCTTTAAGACCTGCAATTGTATAAAAAAGGTCATCGCTTTTTAAAATATTTTTAATTAAAGATCTGCCATTAGCAAGGCAGGCACAGATCATGGCCCTGTGAGATATACTTTTGGAGCCCGGGATTTTTATTGAGGAATCTTTAATGTTCCTTGTTTTTATTAATTTCACCTTTTACATTAGTCCTCTGAAATTATGCTTTAGATTGATCAACCGTCGATACATGATGGCTCCGTCCCTGGCAATAAAATTTAAAAAAATAAAGAAAAACTTCTTAATTTTAACCGGTAAAAAAAAAGAGGGTGGGATTCATGTTTTTTCTTGACAAGTGTCAACCATATCAGTGCCTTACTCCTCGGCTTCTGTCAAAAAAACAAAAAAGTCGTTAGTATGAGTTATGAGTTATGAGTTATCAGTTATCAGTTATCAGTTATCTGCATCTTGTTTCTTGTCTCTTGTCTCTTGTTTCCTGCATCTTGTTTCTTATTTCTTGTTTCTTGCATCACCCTCTGGCGCATCAACTTTACCGGTGCCCTTTGTCCTGTAAAAATCTCAAACTGAGCAGCCCCCTGATTTATAAACATTGAAAGTCCGTCAACAACTGCACATCCTGCAGTCTCTGCATCCTTTATAAATTTTGTCCTTAAAGGATTATACACAATATCCATAACGGTCATATGCCCTTTAAACAGATCAGCTGGAACCGGGCTTCTATTAACATCCGGTATCATCCCAACAGGAGTAGTATTGATAATAATATCAGGATCAATGTCATTTATATTTTCAAGGTCAATAAACCTGCCTGCAGTCTGCTCGGCAAGTATTTTACCCCTTTTTTCTGACCTGTTTCCAATAAAAATGATACCCTTTTCCTTTTTTATACCAAAGGCAACAGCCCTTGCAGCTCCTCCTGCACCGATAATACATACCCTTTTATTTTCAATGGATAATTTCTGTTTCAACGGCTTAATGGCACCGTAACTGTCGGTATTAAAACCGGTCAGTATCCCATTCCTGTTTAAAACAGTGTTAACAGCGCCTATTTCACTGGCAAATTCATCAATCTCATCAAGAAAAGGAATGACGCTCTGCTTAAATGGTATTGTAATGGATACGCCCTTGATACCAAGTTCTCTTACTGATTCAATGCCCTTTTTGATATCATTAATCATAAAAGCGAGATAAACTGCATTTATCCCTTTTGCAGCAAAAGCCACATTATGCATTAACGGTCCCAGAGAATGGGAAACAGGATTTCCAAAAACGCCATACAATTCTGTTGAAGAATCAATCATTTTTTTAGCCTTTAAGGGGAAACATCAAAAATTAATGCTTAAGAATTATTTCTGACACTTCAGACAGTCATCTCGCCATATACAGGTTTCCTCGTTACAGGACTTTACCCTGTCAGTTCCATAGCACTCAATGTTATTTTCACTATGTTGAATTGCATGAATGATATCTTTTTTTTTCATCCTGTAAGTGTTTATCTTCATGCCTTTGGCCATTTTTCTTATATCATTGAATTTCATTTGATCCCTCCGTAATTAAATTAAGATAAGCCTGTTTTCTCAGCCTCCAATTTTATGAATTTTAACGGCATCAAGAGGACAGGCTTCAATACAATCCCAGCACCCCATGCACATATCCTGAAAAACCATGGGCTGTTCAAAAGGGCCATCCATCTGTTTAAAAACCTTATGTGTACATGCCTTGGCTGCAACGCAAATCCCTCTCTCCGGACTGCACTTTAAAGGATTACATATTTCATAGTCCACCATGGCAAATGTTTTTTTGGCCTGCATTGACATTAACACTCTCCTTAAATATCGAATTTTTAATTCATGAATATTACTATTAATTAATCTTTCTGGCAACGAATACTTGTAAGCGTCCACGGGCACTGCACCTACATGCTGTGTTTGCTTTGCACTTTAATGCTTCGTCTGCCTGCCCGCCGCCTTGCATTTGCAGCTTAAACATTTCTGTAAGTTTTTTCAACCATGTCAGGACCATATTTTCTTTGAAGACGTCGCACTATAAAATGACCACGTCCCATATCCTGGAAATGATCAATTAAGATGGGAAGATTTATACCCGTTTCAATTCCATTCTGGTCTGATTAAAAGTCTGCAATGCAAAGATTTGATATTGTTATTCTTGATGTTTCAATTCCATTCTGGTCTGATTAAAAGAGACATTTGCCAAAAGAAACGCCTTGAAACATCTTTCGTTTCAATTCCATTCTGGTCTGATTAAAAGTTTCTTCTGCCGTTCAAGTTCTTCTCGTTGAATCCGTTTCAATTCCATTCTGGTCTGATTAAAAGCTATCCCTCGGATTTCGTCCATTTCTATTCTTGTGTAGTTTCAATTCCATTCTGGTCTGATTAAAAGCAATTAAAATCAAACCGGCAAAGGCTGCCGGGATAACGACACAATAACAAATTAAAAAAAGAGGTATCAATCATGGGTACAAGATTATCATCAAATGCAGAAAATATCAGGTATAACGGTACAGGCAGGGTGTACGCCGGAGCAGTAGGCGGATCATCATTTGACGAATTAGGTGATCTTGATAAATTCGGATTTAACCTGACCGTATCAACAGACAAACTAAAGACAAACAGGAATGCCGCAAAAGCAACGATACTCGAAGTTGAAAAAGAGCGTGAAGCCTCTCTGACCTTTGGTTTGCGTGAAATGACAAACAATAATCTGAAGATGGCACTGCTTGCAGACGATTTTAATATTGCAAATCAAACAGCAAGCTATGAATATCAGCAGACCAAAACATTTGTAGATGATCTGTATATTGATCTTGGTCACCTTAATGTGTTTGTCACAAAACTTTCCGGAACCATTACTGGTAGTCTTGCGGTAGGGGATACGGTCACCGGCGGCACATCAACCGCAACAGGCGAAATAGCATTTGTGGGATCATATTTTATCGAGCTTGTCAATGTTTCAGGAACGTTTCAGGCAGGGGAGCAGGTCGCAAAAACTCCTGACACAGATTATATTATGCCTTCGGGGATTGAAAAGAATCAGGATGTGGTTGTAACG
>CAZLBE010000089.1:0-6944 GCA_964557635.1 uncultured Desulfobacterales bacterium | reverse complement strand
TTACTTTTATTTCATAATTTGTTGTGAGGCAATCTGGGCCAATCCAGATCCGCCTCATGGCGGTTATAAAAAAATCATACAAGAAGCATCTCAGTTATGGACCCACCTGCCGGAACCATTGGATAAACGGATTCTTCCCTTTCAACAACAAAATCCATTATAATGGTTTCATTGGAAGAAAGTCCCTCTGATAAGACATCTTCAACCTCGGAAGGTCTTGTAGCCCTGAGTCCTTTTGCCCCGTAGGCCTCGGCAAGTTTTACAAAGTCAGGAGCATGTTCCATGTTGGTAAAGGAATAATTTTTTTTGTAGAACAGCTCCTGCCACTGCCTTACCATGCCAAGGTATCTATTGTTTAAGATAACAATTTTAACGGGCAGCTTTGATTCCACTGCAGTCATAAGCTCCTGGCTGTTCATCTGTATGCTTCCATCCCCTGCAACATCAACCACTATGGCATCGGGGCAGGCAGCTTTGGCACCAATGGCTGCGGGAAGTCCAAATCCCATTACGCCAAGTCCGCCTGAAGTTATAAAATGATTGGGCCTGTCAAAATGGTAATACTGGGCTGCCCACATCTGGTTCTGACCGACTTCCGTTGTTATAATGGCCTTTCCCTTTGTGAGCTCGTATAATTTTTCAATTACATACTGTGGTTTTATTACATTCTCCTTTTTCTCATACTTTAAAGGAGTCGTTGATTTCCAGTCTTCAATCTGCTTTATCCAGTTTTCTCTGCTGCCTTTTACGGATTTGGGATCTTCCTGTTTCAGCATGGTGTTCAGATCATGAAGCGTTATTTTACAGTCACCCACTATGGGACATGCAGCCTCAACATTTTTATGGATTGAAGTAGGATCGATATCTATTTGTATTATCTTGGCATCGGGTGCAAATTTATCAATTCTTCCCGTTACCCTGTCATCAAATCTTACTCCAGCTGCAATCATTAAATCGCAGTGACCTATGCCCATATTTGCACGATAGGTTCCATGCATGCCAAGCATGCCAAGCCACAGCGGATCTGACCCGGGAAAAGCACCAAGCCCCATAAGAGATGCTGTAACCGGGATATCTGTCATTTTTGCAAGCTCGTATATTTCATCCGAGGCTCCGGAAAGGATCACACCTCCACCTGCAAAAATCACCGGTCTTTCTGAATTTTTGATCAAATCAACAACCTTTGCAAGCTGTCTTTTATTTGGTTTATAAGTCGGTCTGTATGACTTAAGTTTTATTTCGGCAGGCTCATTAAATTCGATTTTTGCATTCATTATATCCTTTGGAAGATCTATGAGAACAGGCCCCGGCCTTCCTGATGTGGCAAGATAGAACGCTTCTTTAATGGTCTTTGCAAGTTTATTAACATCCTTGACAAGATAATTGTGTTTGGTGCATGGCCTTGTAATTCCTACAATATCAACCTCCTGAAAAGCATCATTGCCAATGAGTCCCGTTGGCACCTGGCCTGTAAAAACTACAACCGGTATGGAATCCATATATGCCGATGCGATTCCTGTAACGGTATTGGTGGCTCCGGGACCTGAAGTCACAAGGGCAACTCCCACACTTCCTTTTGCCCTTGCATAGGCATCTGCCGCGTGTACTGCAGCCTGTTCATGGCGCACCAGAATGTGACGCAGGTCCGTTTGCCTGGAAAGTTCATCGTAGATATCAATTACAGCGCCGCCCGGATACCCGAAAATTGTATCAACACCCTGGGATTTTATCATTTTTATCAGGATCTGCGCGCCTGTTAGTTTCATTTTATTTCTCCTTGTTTTTTTTGTAAGCGTTCACATGGCACTGCACTTGCAACTTTGGCTTTGCAGAGGAAATTATTCCTACCTGAAAACCGCGCCGTTTCCTGCAGAACTGACCTGAGCTGCATATCTTGCCATATAACCTTTTTTAATTTTTGGTTCAGGCTTTATCCATTTTTTGCGCCTTGCATTTATTTCATTGTCCGTTACAAGAAGCTCAATTTTTTTCCCCGGAATATCAATATTTATAAGGTCATTTTCTTCTATGAGTCCGATTAATCCGCCCTCCATGGCTTCAGGGGAAATGTGGCCAATGGATGCTCCCTTTGTCCCTCCTGAAAATCTTCCGTCTGTGATAAGGGCTACCTCACCGTCAAGTCCCATTCCTGCAATTGCGGAAGTCGGGGTGAGCATTTCACGCATTCCCGGTCCCCCTGCAGGACCTTCATACCTTATAACGATTACATCACCGGGATTGATTTGTTCATGCATGATGGCATCTGTGGCCTGTTCTTCTGAATTAAACACCCTTGCCGGCCCCTTGTGTATCAGCATATCTTTTTTAACTGCAGACTGTTTTACCACAGAACCTTCTGGGGCAAGGTTGCCGAAAAGCACTGCAAGCCCGCCCTGTTCATGGTAAGGATTATCTATGGGACGTATCACCTTATTATCTTTTACCCGGGCTTTTTTAAGGTTTTCAGCAACATTTTCGCCAGTAACACTGATGCATTCACCATTAATTAGGCCGGCTTCAAACAGTTCCTTCATTATGCCTCCTATGCCACCTGCGTAGTTGAGGTCTTCAAGACGGTGAACCCCGGCAGGGCTTAAGGAACATAAATGGGGAGTTCTTCTGCTGATTTCATTTATTAAATCAAGATCTATCTCAATACCTGCTTCATGGGCAATTGCCTTTAAATGAAGCACAGTGTTTGTTGAACCTCCCAGAGCCATATCCACTGCAAGGGAGTTTTTAAAGGCTTGTTCAGTCATTATTTTAAGGGGGGTAATATTTTTTCTAAAAAGTTCCATCACTGCCATTCCGGCCTTTTTTGCAAGGCGGATTCTCTCTGACATTGGGCACGGTATGGTTCCGTTTCCCGGAAGTCCCATGCCTATAGCTTCTGTAAGACAGTTCATGGAATTGGCCGTAAACATGCCGGCACATGAGCCGCAGGTGGGGCATGCCGCATCTTCAATCAAATTGAGCTTATCCATTGTCATTCTGCCTGCCTGCACGGCTCCAACTCCCTCAAATACAGTGATCAGATCTATTTTTTTACCGGCATCTTCGGGGTCTTTTCCAGCAAGCATTGGACCACCACTTATGAAGATGGCCGGGATATCAAGGCGTGCAGCTGCCATGAGCATACCAGGTATTATTTTATCGCAGTTTGGAACCATGACAATGGCATCAAATGGATGGGCCATGGCAGTGACTTCAATGGAATCTGCAATAAGTTCACGGCTGGCAAGGGAGTAATGCATGCCCGCATGATTCATGGCAATACCGTCGCACACCCCTATGGTGGAAAATTCCATTGGCGTTCCTCCTGCCATTCTGACTCCGGCCTTTACAGCATCCACAATACGATCAAGGTGCATATGCCCGGGAATAAGTTCATTTGCCGAGTTGGCAATGCCCACCAGAGGCCGTCTTATCTCTTCATCAGTAAAACCCACGGCCTTCATCAGGCTTCTGTGGGGTGCCCTTGTCACTCCTTTTTTTGCTATGTCACTTCTCATTTTTCCTCCCTAAAAAATAAAAAAGCCGCTATCAGCTTGATTCTGGCTGATAGCGGCTTAAAAAAATTATTATTATTAAATTATGCCATTGTCAGCCCGTCTCCGTTAGGGCGATAATAATCACCTCGACAAGAATGAGTGATAGCAAAGAATTAATAATAATATCTGTATTCATAAATTGTATGTGTCTGTAGATTTAATTTTTTAATTCAATAAAATTTATATAAAATAAAACGTAAACTATTACGTTTATTGGCTACGCGTTTACGACCCATAATTCGTCAGAATATCTGATTCTTTGAGGCAATCTGGGCCACTCCATCTCCGCCTCATGGCGGTTATAAAAATGGTTCAAAATAAGTAAATTCAGAAATTACCTGAATACATCAAAAATGTATCAGACATATAAAATTGTGTATATATTCAGAGGCAGATGAAATGTCAAGTAAAAAATATTTTTAATTTACTCATATTTTATATGAAAAACTTCGGATATCAGAGCGGGTTTTGGCATACGCGCCTCTGGCCCATGCTTTGTTGTGGGGCAAATCTGGGCAAATCCAGCTCCGTCTCATGGCGGTTATTTAGAAAAAAATGCATTAAATCAACTGGGTTATTATAAAATAAGGATATTTTCTTGTATAGTGAGATTAAATCTGCTATGGCTATCAAATTTAATTGGTTCTGGATTTTATCATGGTCCTGGATTGTACCATGGTGCTTGGATAAAGTGTGTTGGATGATTAATTTTTATCAGGAGGAAAAAATAGATGCACTGTTTTAAAAGAGATGGAATTTTTCTATCTGTTCTTTTTTTGTTTGTTTTTGTTTCATTGTCCTGGGCAGGGTCTGAAACTGTTCAGGATAAAACCGCAAAATTGTCGACTAACCCCTATACAGTTCATCTTTCCGGTATAATCCTTGATGCCCATCATGAGCCTGTGGATGAAGCTGAAATTGATGTTCTGGTGAATGACAGTGTTGTGGAGGCCCTTGAGACAGCGAAAAACGGAAAATTTATATCAAGGGTTTTGATTGATAAGGATAAAATCCCATATTCCACAATTACAATCAAGGCCCACAAGGCAAGCTTTGTGGAAAAAGAGCTTAAAGTCCAGACAAAAGATCTTGCCTCATCGGGTAAAAATTTATACTTAAGTGAAGATCTTACCCTTGAAAGAACCCTTGGTCCGGCTTTCTGGATAGCAACCGGTGTTTTTATTTTAGCCTATATTCTGATCAGTTTTGAATTCCTTCACAGGACCCTTGCAGCCATGACCGGTGCCACCCTAATGCTGATTATTTCCTATACAGCGGGAACAATTAATCCTGCCTATAAAATTTTAAGCTACGAAACAGCCATAAAATCCATTGATATGAATGTTATTTTTCTTTTAATGGGCATGATGATTATTATCGGTGTGTTAAAGGAAACAGGCTTTTTTCAGTGGTGTGCCTACCAGTCCTACAGATTTTCCAAGGGTAATGTGTTTATGCTGTGTTTTTATCTGATGGCTTTTACTGCAGTGACTTCCGGTTTTTTAGATAATGTTACAACCATGCTGCTTTTAACAGGAGTTACCATTGAAATTTGTGTGGCGCTTTCTTTAAACCCTCTTTATATGCTTATGCCGCTGATTTTAGCTTCCAATATCGGAGGTACGGCAACGTTAATAGGTGACCCGCCCAATATTCTCATCGGTTCATTTGCACATCTAAGCTTTCTTCATTTTGTAGAAGCCCTCGGTCCCATATGCGTAATCGTATTTGTGGCTCTTGTGATTTATACCAAGTTTGTATGGGGCAGGCATTTTAACGAAGTAAAGGTCGACAATGTTGCTGATTTTACTCGGAAACTTAAAAAAGAATGCAAAATAACCGACCGCAAACTCTTAACAGTTGGTTTAATTATTCTTGTATTTGTTATCATGTTGTTCCTCACAGAAAATTTCTGGCATATGGAAGTTTCTGTGGCGGCATTAACCGGTGCTGCTCTTTTGTTTTCCTATGCAGTTGTTACGGAAAAAGTCGATCTTATAAGGCTCATTGAAAAGGACATTGAATGGCCGACCCTGCTGTTTTTTATCTTTTTGTTCATGCTGGTGGGGGCTGTGGAATCAACTGGCCTTCTCGCCCTTGTTGCAAACTGGATTCTTCATCTTTCACACGGGAATTTCATAGCAGCACTGACTTTTATCCTCTGGATTTCAGCAATTATGTCTGCTTTTGTGGATAATATTCCCTTTACAGCCACCATGCTGCCCATTGTTGCATATCTAAGCCAGGTTATTCCGGGATCAGCCAATACACTTTGGTGGGCACTGGCACTGGGCGCATGTCTTGGTGGAAATGGAACAATGATCGGTGCATCAGCCAATGTTGTTACAATCGGTATTGCCGATTCAAAGGGGTATAAAACCACCTTTGGTGCTTTTATGAAAACAGCGTTTCCATTTATGATTATTTCAATTTTTCTGTGTCAGTTATGGCTGATGTTTGTAAGGCCTGCATAATTAATTAATTCAATTATTAATGTCAATACTTGTTGCGGCCGGAAGCTGGTTTTCAAGCTCCGGCCGCATCTGTGTTTATAATATAACAGTTTTTCTCCGGTAGATATAAAAAGGTCTATCGAAATTTTATTCTGTTCTTTATTTTTTTGAAAGTTTTGGAAACGCCTTGTTTAATTTTTTATTCCACTCGTCTACTTTTGCCTTGATTTTTTTCAAAAGTGATCCTGAATTACCTTTAATGGTAATTTTTTCGATGGTATCTCCCTGTACAATACTGTCAACAACTTTTTGATCTTCTTCTCCCACTACGACACCAAATACAGTGTGCATTCCGTCAAGATGCGGCGTTGCAGTATGGGTGATGAAAAACTGGCTGCCGTTGGTTCCAGGCCCTGCATTTGCCATGGAAAGTATGCCAGGCCTGTCATGCTTGAGATCTTTTTTGAATTCATCTTCAAATTCATATCCAGGGCCGCCCATGCCGTTGCCAAAAGGACATCCTCCCTGTATCATGAAATTGTCAATTACCCTGTGGAACTTAAGTCCGTCGTAGTATCCCCTCTGTGCAAGATTTACAAAATTGCCACAGGTAACAGGTGTTTGATCTGAGAATAAATTAATATTGATGGTACCTTTGCTTGTTTCCATAACTGCCAATAAATTTGCCATTATCTCTCCTTGGATATCAGTATAAAAAAACTGAAAGCTCTATGCTTCCATTGAATAAGTTGCAGGAAACTACCATATTGAATTCAGGAGTGCAAGTATTGTTCATGCCTCAGAAATGCCTTTAATTGAAGCACATGGGGGTGGTCAACATATTAGGAGGATTTAAAACGTCTCCCCTAAATCCGTTATAATCAGGAGCGTTCCTGTCCGAAGGACACGGAACTGCGATGCGAGAATCCGCAGTTGGCGT
>CAZLBE010000088.1:0-6971 GCA_964557635.1 uncultured Desulfobacterales bacterium | reverse complement strand
GGAGAGCTCCATATCGATCTGGGTGAATTCCGGCTGGCGGTCAGCCCTTAAATCCTCGTCCCTAAAACATTTTACAATCTGGTAATACCGGTCAAAACCGCTTATCATGAGAAGCTGTTTAAAAAGCTGGGGAGACTGGGGAAGTGCATAAAACTTGCCGTGGTTTACCCTGCTTGGAACAAGATAATCCCTTGCCCCTTCAGGTGTACTTTTTGTGAGAAAAGGAGTTTCAATATCAAGAAAACCATTATCATTAAGAAAATCCCTTACAGCCCTTGATACGGTGTGCCTTAAAATGATATTTTTCATAAGCCCCGGCCGTCTCAGATCAAGGTATCTGTATTTCAGGCGTATGGTTTCAGAAGCCTCCACCCTGTCCTCAATCTGGAAAACAGGTGTTTCGGCTTTACTGAATATTTTAAGTTCATCCACCATGATTTCAATACTACCCGTTGCCATTTTAGGATTAAACATATCATCAGGTCTTTTGAAAACTTTTCCCCTTACACCGAGAACATACTCCCCGCGTATTATTTGGGCTTTATCATGGGCTTTCTCTGAGACTGTCGGGTTAAAAACTATCTGGGTTATACCTTCTCTGTCCCTTAAATCAATAAAGATAACGCCTCCATGGTCCCTGCGTTTCTGAACCCATCCCATCAGAACAACTTCTTTTTCGACATCAGTCTCCCTTAATTCTCCACAATTATGGGTTCTTCTCATTTTTCCAAGTGAATCAGTCAATTTGTTAAATCCTTCATGTATATGTATAAATTTTTTATATATAACCGCCATGAGGCGGATCTGGTTTGGCCCAGATTCTCCTCTCAACAAAGCATGGGCCAAAGGCGCGTATGCCAAAACCCGCTCAATTATTCGGAGTTTTTCATATAAAACAGCCAAGAGGCCGACCCGAATTTACCCGAAATCTGTCAAGAACCAAAGATTTTGACAGAATTTTACTCTTTTTTCAATAATTTTTGAATATCTTTAACAATATTATCCATGGAGATAATACTCTGTTCCCTTGTATTCATGTTCCGAAAAATAAGAGCGTTTTCGTTTATTTCCCTGTCACCTGCTATGAGAACATGACCGGCATTGAGTTTATCAGCGCGTTTCATAAGGCTTTTCAGACTTCTTCCGCTAAAATCCATTTCCGATTTTATCCCTGCAAGATTCAATTCTGACATCCAGAGATAGCCCCGTTCCATTGCCTGTTTCCCAAGGGCAATTATAAAAATATCAAGACCTGATTTTTCATCACTCTTATGCACCTGTGCCATTATCTCGGTGAGCCTGTCAAACCCAATGGCAAAACCAATGGCTGGAATATCTTTGCCGCCAAGTTCTTTTACAAGGGAATCGTATCTGCCCCCTCCTGCAACTGCACTTTGAGCGCCAAGGGCAGTTGTTAAAATTTCAAATGCTGTTCGTGAATAGTAATCAAGCCCCCTTACAAGGGTCTTATCCACAATAAAATCAACATTTTGTTTTATCAGCATTTTTTTTACAACTTCAAAATGCTCTGCGCATTCATTGCATAGATGTCCAAGGGTTGACGGTGCATTCTCAAGGGCCTGTCTGCATGAAGGAACCTTGCAGTCAAGGGTCCTTAAAGGATTTTTCTCCATACGCCGTTTACAGTCAGGGCATAGCCTGTCATAGTTTTCAGTGAGAAAATCTTTTAACGCTTTTTGAAAAACCGGCCTGCATTCAGGACATCCAAGTGAATTTATATGGGCTTTAAGATCTGAAAGACCGAGCCTTTTGAACAATTCATTAAGCATTAAAATCAACTCGGCATCAATATAAGGAGAAGAAATACCAAACACCTCGGCATCTATCTGGTAAAACTGGCGATATCTTCCCTTCTGGGGACGCTCCCTCCTGAACATTGGCCCTATAGTGTAAAATTTTCGAACAGGATCGACAGCATACATTTTATGCTGAATATAGCTTCTCACAACGGAAGCTGTGGCCTCTGGCCGTAAAGTCAATTTATCACCTTTTCTGTCTAAAAAAGTGTACATCTCCTTTTCAACAATATCGGTTGCTTCACCAATACTTCTCGCAAAAAGTTCTGTTTTTTCCAATATTGGAACACGAATTTCCCTGAAACCAAAATTTTCAAAAAGTTCTGAAGCTATTTTCTCAATCTTCTGCCACAATGAAATATTCTCTGGCAGTATATCCCTGAAACCCCTTATGGTCTGTATCATTATTTTTTTTTCTCTTACTTTTTATATGAAATAAAACGTAACCCATTACTTTTATTGGCTCCGCGCCTTAGGCCCATAATTTGTCAGAATCTTTGATTCTTTGAGGCGGCTGGGCCACTCCGGATCCGAATCATGGCGGTTATGCAGACAGAATATACTGAACAGCTTTTTTTATCCTTTGAACCGTTTTTTCTTTTCCAAGTGCAAGAATCATTTCAAAAATACCGGGACTGACTGTTTTCCCTGTGAGAGCAACCCTTACAGGCTGGGCAATTTTACCGAACTTAAGGTCATTTGCTGCCATTATTTTTTTAAAAATTTCTTCAAGATTTTTTTCATTAAATAAATCTAAGGATTCTATTAATTCCCCTGTTTGTTTCAAGGGATCAAGACAGGAAGCTTTTAAAAATTTTTTCGCGGCTTTTTCTTCAAATTCTATATCATCCTTAAAATAAAATTCAATATTTTCAGCCATTTCAACAAGGGTTTTTGCCCTTGGCTGAAGGGTTTTTACTGCAAGTTTCAATGCAGTATCATTATCAGGCTTAATCTGCCTTGACTCAAGGTATGGAAGAAGATTTTCAGCAATTTCATCCGGTGTTTTTTTCTGAATATGTTTTGCATTTAACGCTGTAAGCTTCTTTAAATCAAACATGGATGGAGATTTACCAATATGTTTGAGAGAAAATTTTTCTATGAGCTCGTTTCTTGTAAAAAATTCCTGGTCTCCATACGACCATCCAAGCCTTACAAGATAGTTAAGCATGGCATCTGGAAGAAACCCCATTTCCCTGTATTCGCTCACCGACATTGCACCATGGCGCTTGCTGAGCCTTGCCTTGTCACGGCCTAACACCATTGGCACATGGGCAAATTTTGGCAAATCAGCGCCAAAAGCCCTGTAGAGAAAAATCTGTTTAGGTGTGTTTATAAGATGGTCATCACCCCGTATGATCGTATTGATACCCATGGTCATGTCATCCACAACAACTGCAAGGTTATAAGTAGGACTTCCATCACTTCTCTGTATTATAAAATCATCTATTTCACTGTTTTGAAACGCTGTGGAACCCTTTATCATGTCATCAACAACAGTCACGCCCGTTTTAGGTGCTTTTATCCTGACAACCATACCTTCTCTTTCTGTAAGATTTCTTTCCCTGCATTTTCCATTGTACATCGGTTTTTTACCGCTATCCTTTGCAGTTTTCCGCATGGCATCAACCTCTTCAGGAGTGCAGTCACAATAATAGGCATTGCCAGATTCCACAAGCTGTTTTATATATTTTTTATAAATATCATACCTTTTGGTCTGAAAAAAAGGCCCTTCATCCCAGTCTATTCCAAGCCATTTCAAGGAATCAAAAATAGCATCCACAGACTGCTTCGTGGAACGAACTTTATCTGTATCTTCAATTCTTAAAACAAATTTTCCACCTGTTTTCCTGGCATAAAGCCAGTTAAAAAGAGCTGTTCTGGCTCCACCTATATGAAGGTATCCAGTCGGACTTGGCGGGAACCTTGTAATTATTGTATCCATATTATTACCAATTTACCTTTGTCAGTTATCAGTTGTCAGTTGTCAGTAAAAGCATATCGACATTGATTTGTCTTTCTCAGAAATTTGCTGAAACCTGCGAGCATCGCGGTATAATTATCACAGTCATCTCTTTTGAGCAAGGAATTAAACAGGAAAACAGCCATTATTTCCTTGACAAGTATTGCTGTTTAATTTAAATATATGCGTTTATATGTGAAGCATATTTTTTAATAAATTTTGAAACAAATTAAATACTTAGGAGAAAATAAATGGCTGTACCAAAGAAAAAAATGTCAAAATGCAGGAGCAGAAAACGGCGCACACATCAAAAAGTTGCAGTGCCTACCATTGTTGTATGTCCCGAATGTCAGGAAGCAAAACTCCCCCATGCAGCATGTCCGTCATGTGGAGCGTATAAGGGAATAAATGTTATGACAAAGGATGATAAGAAATAGGTTTACAAGGAGGCTGTCTGACCCATGAGCATTGAAACAAAGGTTAAAAAAATAATAGCTGAAAAACTTTCCAATATTGATATTGATGATATTGTGTCTGAAGCGTCCCTTGTGGATGATCTTGGAGCAGACTCCCTGGCACTTGTTGAACTTGTAATGTCCATGGAAGAAAATTTTGATATTGATATAGATGATGAAGATGCTGAAAAACTCATTACTGTACAGGATGCCATTGACTATATAAAATCTAAATCATGAATTTCACCGTAGATATGCAGAGAACGGAAGAAGAAAAAGCGGTGAACCCAAAATAAAGAGATTAATTTTATAAAATGAATAAAGAACCTGTTATTATTGGGAGTGATCATGCTGCTTTCCAGCTTAAAGAAAAAATAAAAACTTTTATTTCAGGTCTTGGTGTTGAAGTAAAAGATACAGGAACATTCAGTGAAGCTTCTGTAAATTATGTTGATTTTGGGAAAAAAGTTGCAGGTGCAGTCTCTTCTGGTGAATTTTCAAGGGGTATACTGCTCTGCGGTACCGGGCTTGGAATGTCCATGATTGCCAACCGGTTTCCAAATATCAGGGCAGCGCTCTGCAGTGACATTCTCTCTGTCCGTTTAAGCCGGCAGCACAATGACTCGAATATTCTCGTTCTCGGCGGACGTCTTATCGGTGATATTCTTGCCTATGAACTTATAACTACTTGGTTTGAAACGCCATTTGAAGGTGGAAGACATTCAGACAGAATCCTTTCCATTGAACATTGGCAGGATTCATAATCAGAACTATTGATCCGGGAGGTATTATTGGATTTGACCTGTATTAAAAAAATCGATCCTGAAGCAGCCAGCATAATTCTGGATGAACAGAAAAGACAGGAAGAAGGTCTTGAACTTATAGCATCGGAAAATATAGCAAGCCATGCTGTCATGGATGCCCAGGGCTCTGTTTTTACAAATAAATATGCAGAAGGGTATCCTGGCAGACGCTACTATGGCGGATGTATAAATGCAGACAGGATTGAAAACCTTGCCATAGAACGTGCCAAAGAACTTTTTAAGTGTGATTTTGCAAATGTTCAGCCCCATTCAGGCTCCCAGGCCAATATGGCCGCGTATTTTGCTTTTCTTAAACCGGGGGATACGATCCTTGCCATGGGGCTTTCCCAGGGAGGACATCTTACCCACGGAAGCAGTGTGAGTTTTTCCGGCAGACTGTTTAATTTTGTCCATTATGGATTATCAAAAAAAACAGAATTTATAGATATGGATGAGGTCGCTGATCTTGCAGAAAAGCACAAACCCAAAATGATCGTTGCCGGTGCAAGTGCCTATCCGAGAATTATTAATTTTAAAAAATTTTCTGAAATTGCAAAAAACAATAATGCCCTGTTTATGGTGGATATGGCTCACATAGCAGGACTTGTTGCAGCAGGAATTCATCCTTCTCCCATACCATTTGCCGATGTTGTAACAACAACCACCCACAAAACCCTTCGTGGTCCAAGGGGAGGAATGATACTTTCTTCGAAAAATAACGGCCTTAACATCAACAGCCAGATTTTTCCGGGAATTCAGGGCGGTCCTTTAATGCACATAATCGCCGCAAAGGCTGTGAGTTTTAAAGAGGCTTTACAACCTTCCTTTATTAAATATCAGAAACAGGTTGTTTCAAATGCGGAAACTCTTGGTAAATCTTTAATGCAGAAAGGAATAAGACTTGTTACAGGCGGAACGGATAATCACCTGATGTTAGCCGATCTATCGTCTCTTAATATTTCAGGCAAAGATGCAGAAACAAGGCTTGGTATGGCCGGAATCACTGTTAATAAAAATTCCGTTCCAAACGATTCAAGGGGACCTTTTATTACCAGTGGAATTAGAATCGGCACCCCCTGTCTTACATCCCGGGGTATGGGTAATAAAGAGATGGAAATGATAGCTGACTGGATTTGGGATGTTCTCAATGACGATACAAAAATCGAGTCTGTGAGCGAACAGGTTAAAAAACTTTGCAAAAAGTTTCCCCTTTATGGGAGGGAATGTGAACATCTTGGATGAAAAAACTGCTGCAATACCATCGGCCAGACCATCGTGGCATGAATATTTCATGAGTATTGCAGAGCTTGTTGCAGGCCGCTCAACCTGTATCAGGCGTAAAGTAGGTGCCATTCTTGTAAAGGATAAAAGAATTTTATGCAGCGGCTATAATGGTGCTCCTTCAGGAATTGCCCACTGCAGTGAAACCGGATGTTTAAGGGAAAAACTCAATGTCCCTTCAGGAGAACGCCACGAACTCTGCAGGGGGGTGCATGCTGAGCAGAACGCCATTATCCAGGCAGCATATCACGGGATATCAGTGAAAGATTCCGTTCTTTACTGCACTAATCAACCATGCTCAATCTGTGCCAAAATGATCATCAATGCAGGTATCAGAAAAGTGTACTTCAGAAATGAATACAGCGATGCCATGTCCGAAAAAATGTTTTCAGAAGCTGGCATTGAACTTATCAAATGCTAAAGTTTCAAAACCACAGTTATCAGTTGCCAGTTGTCAGAGCTAATAGTTATTTTGACATTTGGGGACTTGGAAGTATGGAAGAAATCTTCACAATTATGCGCAGATTTAGTAATTATTCTAACCACAGATGAACACAGATGAACGCAGATATGTTCAAAAATACTGATATTACATTTATTTATTTTTAGAATTTTTTTTTAAGTTTTTTATATGAAATAGAATGCAAATTAA
>CAZLBE010000087.1:0-6973 GCA_964557635.1 uncultured Desulfobacterales bacterium | reverse complement strand
AGCAGGTTATAAGATTAAATCCCGATATTATCCTGATAAGTTCCATGGCAAGGAGCAAAAATGATGAAATTTTTACGGAAATTAAACAAAAATGGGAAACATGGAAAACGATCAATGCAGTAAAGAATAAAAGAATTTTTATAGTTGATTCGAATATTTTTGACAGACCCACACCAAGATTCATTGATGCCCTTGAAACACTTGCCAAAATCATTCATCCTGAACTTTTCAAAAAGGAAGCAGTCATAAAGTGACCTTCTCAGAAAAAACCATTATGTCCCGACTTGTTCAGGTCTCTGTTATACTTGGACTTATTCTTGCAGTATCAATATTTGCAGGGCTTGCTGTGGGGTCAAGCTTTAACGGGTTAAAAACATTATGGGACATTGTTTTTTCTGCAAAAAAACCGGACCCTGTTTTAAGTACCATAATCTGGCGCATACGTTTTCCAAGGGTGCTCATGGCATTGATGTCAGGAGCTGTTTTGTCAACCGGAGGACTCGTGTTCCAGGCTCTTTTGAGAAATCCCCTTGCTGAACCGTATATCCTCGGTATTTCCGGTGGTTCTGCAATAGGAGCCATTATAGGAATAATTCTCGGTATTTCCAGATTTCCGGGGGTTGCAGCAGCGGCATTTGCCGGAAGCATGGCAACCCTTGTTCTTGTTGTTGTAATGTCGTCGGGAAAAGCTTCATTAACAAAGGATTCCATGCTTCTATCCGGGGTGGTGATAAATGCTTTCTGCTCGGCTATTATCATGTTTTTAATATCCATCACTGATAACAGTCAGATTCACAGTATCATGTTCTGGCTCATGGGTGATCTTTCCTCTTCGGATATGAATCAGGTATATTTTCTGGCATTGAGTATAATACCCTGCTTTTTTGTTATTTTTCTTTTTTCCCATTCCATGAACCTTCTTTTAATGGGAAAGGAAATGGCACATTCCATGGGTGTGAATATAAAATTTGTTACTGGAATTCTCCTTGTGATCTCTTCATTCATGGTAAGTGCAACCGTTGCTGACTGCGGTCTTTTGGGCTTCGTAGGCCTTGTAGTGCCCCATATTATGCGCCTTGTATTCGGTCCGGACCACAGAATTCTCGTGCCTGCCTGCATTCTTGGAGGCGGTGCATACATGATTGTCTGCGATCTTCTTGCAAGGTGGATTCCACAGCAGGGAGAAATTCCCGTGGGAGTTATCACTGCCATGATCGGGGCACCTCTTTTTATTTTTCTTTTAAAAAAGGGAAAGAATTGATATCGATTATATTGAACCGGCAGTTGGCAAAAAATGGATTCAGGAAACAAAAGAACTCTCTACTATGCTATCAGGTCTCAGCAAATCCCTAATGAAGACAGATTAATATCGATATGCTACTGATAACTGATAACTGATAACTGACACCATTAAAAAAGGCAGGTGATAAACCCTGCCTTTTATCGTTCAATTTTCGTTATATTTTAAAAAAACTTACTGCTTGACTACATTCTTTGCAGCAGGTCCCCTGTCAGTTTTTTCAATGTCAAAAGTTACTCTGTCTCCTTCTGAAAGAGTTTTAAATCCAGGCATGTCTATTGCTGTATGATGAACAAATACATCGCTTCCCTCATCCTGTTCAATAAATCCGAATCCCTTTTTGTCGCTAAACCACTTTACTGTTCCTTGTGCCAAAGTTACTACCTCCTTAAAATTTCAATATCGAACTGATATAGCACACATTATTCTGAAAAAACAATTCAACAGAACAGCCCCGTAAAGGAGCATGTGTCAAAATACATATATATATTTTAATTGAACAAATCAAGTAAAAAGAAAAAAAAGCTGCAGTATTATGCAGCCTTTTTTTCAATTCATTTTGTTAATTTTTATCTTAAATTTTAGGTAATTACATACTTAAGTTACCCATTGTTAAATATTTAACCTGAAAAATAGTTTTATGTCCTGTTTCCATATTCAGCATATGCCATGGCAAAAAGTCTGTAAACAAGATGAGCCATTTTTGAAAAAGGGAGAAATGCAAACAGGTTAAATATCGTAATAAGATGCAGATAGTACATAAAATATGAAAATCCTGCATAGCCTGCAAGTCTTGACATCTCCGTTAAAAGACCTGTAACACCAAGGGCAAATACAATACCAAGAATATACCAGTCTTGGTATGTACTTGCCTGATCCTTTTTTCCGAGACGATTTTTAATCATCAAAGAACTTCCAATGATTAAGGCTATACCGCTTATGTTGGCAAGCCATTTTACAGGGTTGAGCTGTGAATAGGGTCCTGGAATATGAAAGAAATAAAGAACAAAAAAGAATATGCTGGTGACAACGGCAAGTCCTATAAATGCGTATAAAACCATCATATGGGCAGTTGATCTGTCACGATTGGTTTCGCATTCATTAAATTTTTCATGTCGCAATACAACGGGTATAACACGGATCATTGCCTGGAAAAATTCTTTCCAGTTTAATTCTGTTTTATCGGTTTTCCCCTCGGCAACGGCGTTTTCATGTATTGCCGCAACAAAACGCTTTAACCCAAGGCCAAAAATCACAACAACAAAAATTGACAAGGGAACAAAGGTGAGATCAACAAACCAGGTCGAGACAAAATTGGCCGCAGCGATAACATGATGTTCAGCGCCAGAGGCGTGTGACCATTCAAGACCTATTCCATGGAAAATTTTTGTCATTGTTCCGCCAAAATTCATGGTTATAAAGGCAAGAAGTGCAAACCATAATGCCGGAATTCCTATGAGATATGGAAGTTTTTTAGGATCATTTACGGCCTTTGCAATAGATTTTGGCTGGGCGTATTCTGTAATGGCAACGGATCTTAATGCAGCAAGTACATCACCTGGTTTTGCTCCCCTCGGGCAGAGTTCGGAACAGTCCCCGCAGTTATGGCAAAGCCAGATATCGCCGTCTGCCATAAGTTTATCTTTAAGCCCCCAGGAAGCAGCTATCATCTCTTTTCTTGGAAAAGGGCCAGTATCCGGTGATATGGGGCAGGCCACGGAACAGGTCGCACACTGAAAACATTTTTTAAGAGTGTCGCCTCCAAGTCCCACAACCTCGTCAATAAACTTCAGATCCGGTTGTACAAGGAATTTCTCAGTCATACTGTGTACCTCCTAATTAATTATAATCAGGGGTTTTCTTAAATAAATCATTTAAGAAAACCCCCAAAGGATTATTTCTATCAGAACCCTTTAAACGGGTTAGGACCAATGTCTTCTATCTCTTCAACAAAATCGCTTAAAAGTTGAGGAAGCCTGTCATATTCATCAATGGCAATCTCTTCAAATCTTACCCGCTCTTCTTCAAGGGCAAGGCTTGAAAGTGCTTCACCGATTTTTTTCACTCTGACTTCGGCAAGTTCACTTCCCTTTACAAAATGGCACTGGTAGTCATCACCGTGTTTGCAGCCTACAAGGATAACACCGTCCATTCCCTGTGCAAGTGCATCCTTGATCCAGATAGTGTTCACCGAACCAAGGCAGCGCACCGGAATAACCCTTACATCCGGAGAATAATCTATCCTGTTCATACCAACCATATCAAGGGCCGGATATGCATCATTTTCACATATTAAGGCAAGTATTCTCATGGGAGGTTCATCATAGTCATCTTCAGATGGAACACCTATGGCCTTTATCTGTGAACCTATGCTGTCAATGCTGTAATCTGCAAAACTGATTATCCTTTCAGGACATGCGCCCATGCAGGTACCACATCTTCTGCACCTTGCAGGATTGACCTTTGGTGTGCCTTTTTCATCATCATCTAAAGCGCCGAAGGGGCACTCAACTGTACATCTCTTGCACTGGGTACATCTCTGGAAGAAAAACTCGGGAAATGTCATGTCTCCTGATCTTGGATGAACAGAAACCCCGCGATTCACCGATTCAATGCACTGGATAGCCTTAAGGGCTGCGCCTGTTGCATCTTCCATGGATTCTTCAATCGTCATGCAGCGCCTGATGGGACCTGCTGCATAAATACCAGTTCTCTGGGTTTCATATGGGAAACAGATAAAATTTGAATCTGCATATCCTCCGAAGAGATCATTATCACGGAATCCAGGACCCTGGCGGTATGCAAGGTTTATTACGGGATCATCAACTGTAACAGGAACCATGCCGTTTGCAATGACAACCATGTCAGCCTTTATATTAAGATCATCTCCAAGCAGGGTGTTGGTTGCTTCCACAAGCAGGGAATCTCCGCTTTGTTCAACCTTTGTAACTGCTCCCTTGGTCATAAAAATGCCGTTATCCTGCTGAATGCTTTTGTAAAAATACTCCTGAAGCCCCGGAGTTCTCATGTGCTGATAAATGATATACGCCTTTCCATCGCTGTAATCGTTTCTTACATATTTTGCCTGTTTCAAGGCAACCATGCTTGCAACGGAACCGCTGTACGGAAAATCAGTATCATCTTCATCTTTTCCCGGAGACTGCACAAACACAACGGATTTTGCTTCTTTACCGTCTGACGGGCGTGTGATCTTGCCTTTAGCGGCAATTTTTTCAAACTCATCGTTTGTTACAACATCGGGAAGATCAAGTCCTAAGTGAGCGTATTCTTCACCTTCAAGTCTATCAGGTCTCCACCCGGCAGCAAGGACCACAGCTCCGTAAAGCACACCATCAGGATCAAGGGTAAGTATATCTTCCCTTCCTTCATTGTACTCAAGGTATTTTGCGTGCTGTACATCAGCATCAAGGGGCTCTCCCTTTTCATCAAGGGTCATCTCCTCAGGTAAGGGAAATGGAACATCAAAGGGAATTTTTTCTCCGGGAGTTTTAAATGTTACTGTGAACTCTCCGGGCTGGCCTGCAATACGTGCAACTTCCGTATTGGTTTTCACTTCGATATTTGGATATTGCTCAAGTTCATTGATTTTTTCATCAATGATAGTTGGAATAAGTTCCTCAAAGGGTTCTTCCACGGGCAGCTGGCTGCGCATCTGATTGAGATAACCGCCAAGCTTTGCTGTTTTCTCAACAATTGTTACTTCAAAGCCCGCTTTTGCAGCATCAAGGGCAGCTGAAATACCTGTTATACCGCCGCCTAACACAAGAATTTTTTTGGAGAAAGATTCTGTTTTATAGGGCTCGGGCAGATCAACTTTCTCAACCCTTGCCATGCCCATTTTGATGTAATCCTCGGCTTTCATCTGGATACGGTCAAAATGTTCTTCATCATCTTTCTGATCTTCTGTAAGTTTCGGGTATTTTTCCCTTGAATGGGGCCACACAACGCCTTCTCTTAAATTTACCCTTTCAACAATGCAGCCCGGGAAATTAAACACATCAAAATTAACACGCCGTGAGCATGCGCCAATGACCATGGTATTGACTTTTCCGTCCTCAATATCCTTTTTGATCAGATCAATACCCTCTTTTCCGCATAAAAAAGGATGGGTTTTGCAGGATAATCCTTCTTCCTCGGGAACATCAACGAGATCTTCCATGTCCAGAGCATCACCAATGCCGCATCCTGTGCATATATATACACCGTATTTTTTATCCATGGTTATCCTTTTACCTCCTCACCAGCGTTTGAATAGCTTTAAGGGCCATGCCGGTTGCATTTTGATTGGATGTTACAACATCTGCCGGCTTGTTTGCACAGCCGGCTGCAAACATGCCGCCCTTTTTGAAGTCATTCACAATAAAACCGTCTGAAGTAAATTTAAGATCGGCATTGGGTTTATCCACAGATGCATTAGGCTGCATTCCGGTTGCAAGTACAAGCAGATCAACTGTCTGGGTAATTTTCTCACCCTTCAGAGTATCTTCCGCAACAAGAGTTATATTTCCTGTACCATCCTCTTCAGACACATCTGCAACTTTGCCCTTTACAAAGAAAATATTTTCATCTTCCTTAAGTTTTTTGTAAAAATTTTCATATTTTCTTCCGGGTGTTCTTAAATCAATATAGTAAATATAAATTTTTGCTTCCGGATACTGGGCTCTCAGATAGGTTGCATGTTTTAAAGATGCCATGCAGCAGATGTATGAGCAGTAAGGAAGGTGGTTTTCATCCCTTGATCCTGCACACTGTGCAAATGCAATTGTTTCGGGAGCCTTGTCATCTGAAGGTCTTAAAATTTTTCCTCCGGTAGGCCCGTTGGATGAGGCAAGGCGTTCAAGCATCATATTTGTAATGATGTTCTGGTATCTTCCAAATCCAAGGTTATCAATTCTTGTAGCATCATAAGGTCTCCATCCCGTTGCCCAGATAATAGCACCTACTTTAAGATCAATTGATTTCTCCTGCATGTCAAAATCAATTGCGTCAAATTTACAGGCTTTTTTTACTTTTTCCCGATCATCACTGCTCATTGAAGCAGCCATTACATAACGGAAGGGAAAAGCCATGGTGTGGGGAAGGTATGCTGCTTTTCTTCTGTCCATTCCAAAATTGAATTCATTGGAAATCTCAGATTCACATACCTTTGCACATTCGCCGCAGGCTGTGCAGTTTTCATTTACGTATCTTGGGCTGATTTTTACTTTAACCGTGTAATCACCTGCAGTGCCGTCAACCTTTTCAACTTCTGCCATGGTGATTACCTTGATTCTCGGATTATCTTTTATCCTTCTGTAGTTGATCTCAAGTCCGCAGGTTGGCGGGCAGAGTTTGGGGAAGTAGTGTTTAAGCTGGGATACCCTTCCACCAAGGGAAGGCTCCTTTTCAACAAGGAAAACCTCATATCCCACTTCAGCAGCTTCTATGGCAGCGGTCAGGCCGCTGATTCCGCCTCCTACCACCATGATGCTTCCACCACCGGCCGGGGCTGAATTGTCTGTTGTCATGCTGTCCCTCCGTGCATTTAAACGATTATAAATATATTGGCTCAATTGTTTCCTGAACCCTTTTGCAGAGCTTGAAGAGTATACAATTAAGCAAACTTAAAAAAGAACGCCTGGGATTCTGGTATTTTAAATTCCAAGATCCTGT
>CAZLBE010000086.1:0-6979 GCA_964557635.1 uncultured Desulfobacterales bacterium | reverse complement strand
CACCTGATAATTTCATTCCATGGAAATAAGTATAAATGGCAATAACAGTGGATATTATCGCAATGGCCATGATATTCATCCAGGATGTAATCGTAATTGGAAAGAAAAATCCTGTTTTTAAATTACAGAAGAAATAGAAACATGCTGCAGATCCTATGACAACAAGGGTAGATGCAAATATATCATTTCTTTTCATCACCTTTGCCCCTGCAATTGTATAAACAGAATAAATCAATGCCGCACCAATTCCTAATATTATACCTGTTATATTGTTACTGGTGTTTACTCCAATGACCAGAACAGTCCCGGAAACAGCAAGACACAGGGCAAAAAGTTTATTTTTAGAAAGAGATTCATTTAAGAAAAAAACAGAAAGAATTGCAACAATGACCGGATATAAGTAGAGTAAAATTGCTACAAGTGATGGTGGAATAAGTGTAAGCGCCTTAAAATAGCAATATGACTGGCCTGCATATCCAATGGCACCCATGGCAATAAGCGTACAGAGATCTTTTCCTTTTGGAAATTTTCTTTTCTGTATTAATGCAATGGACAGCATGATCGCCATTGCAATGGAAAAACGGAAAAAAAGCAGGGAATTAGTTGTGATCCAGGACAGATACGCAAACTTGGCAAAGACAGCCATTGCGCGAAATGAAGCAGCCGAAACCAGTATTAAGCAGATACCAAATAAGTGACCCATATATTATTGATGACACAGATGAAGGAGTTGTTCCTGAAGCCAGACCCTTTGAATGGTTTCAGGAATTTTACACTGCTTCTTTTCATAAATTGATTATTCGAGTTTAAAAGACACTTTTAATTTAGTACGGTAACCAACTATCCTGTTGTCCTCAAGACGCATGTCCATTTGGAGGACTTCGGCTACGCGCATATCACGGACTGATTTGTCAACCGTTGTAATTGCTGCTTTGGCAGCATCCTCCCAGGAGGTTTCTGAAAATCCTACAACTTCAATAAATTTGTAAACGCTTTCTTCCATGATAATCTCCTTTTTTTAAGGTTAATAATAGTTTTAAATACAGGACAATAAAATTTGTAAAAAATTATATTTTTTTTACATTTTATAATTGATGATACAATCATTAAAGTGTTTTGCATAGCTATTTTTATAAAAATAAGGAAAAAATCATTAACCCGCTGAGATGATTTATCAAATTAACTGAAAATATTTTTTTATAAAAAGGATTTTAAGTAAAATCTTTCATATAATCAACTCCGTTTTTAAAGATCTGTATGCCGGGAGGCATTGTAACAGCATCAATTTTGTCTATTTTTTTGCCCTGTCTTTTAAGTAGTTCCTTTTTTCTTGTCCACAGAGGATGATTTGTAAAATGGTTAAAGGCTTCCGGATGGGGCATGAGGCCGAAAATCCTGCCCGAAGGGTCACATATACCTGCAATGTCTTCCATTGATCCATTGGGATTTAAGGGAAATTGACCATTTGCCTGCTGTCCGTTTTTGTCGGCATATCTTAAAACCACCTGATTGCTTAAGATGAGCCTGTTAATAATATCGGGATCTGCCACAAATTTACCCTCTCCGTGCCGTATGGGAAGTTCAGCAGAATCCATTCCTCTTGTAAAAACGCAGGGGCTTTTTGGGTTTACTGAAAGATTAACCCACTGATCCCGGAAATTTCCACAGTCATTCCATGTCAGTGCAACGGACCGTAATTGATAGTCATTATTTAAACCGGGCAAAAGTCCGAGATTAACAAGGGTCTGGAAACCGTTGCAGATGCCAATGACAAGATTCCCCTTTTCTATGAAGGAAAGAATGTCGTCACCTATATGATTTTTCAGTTTTAAGGCCTGCACAACACCTGCTCCGTGATCATCACCCCAGCTGAAACCTCCGCCGAATACAAGAATCTGAAAATTGTCAAGGCTGTGCTTTCTGCTGATCAAGGCATTGATATGCACTCTTGAGGCATCTGCTCCTGCAAGTTCAAATGCGTGGGCTGTTTCCACATCACAGTTCAGCCCGAATCCCGTTAAAATTAATACTTTAATTTTTTTCATGGCTTCTTATCTTCCGTTTTATCCATCGAACCTTAGTTTCATTAGAACTGTGCCAGGGGCTTAGCCCATGCTTTTTCAAGCCTTGAGACAGGAATATCAATGATTGTTTTATTGCCAGGCCCTTTTATAGTAAAATTTGCATTCTTTTCTGAAATTTTTCCCATGCAGGAGCAGGCAGTGCCCTTAAATAATTTTTCAAAAATTTCCCGGTTCTCAGGTGCAATTGTAACAATAAATCTCCCCGCAGATTCGGAAAAAAGGAGAATGTCATCTCTTTTTTTACCCTTTTCATCATTAAACGGGATTTTTTCAAGATCACACTCAATCCCCATACCGCCTGCCATTGCTGTCATTGCAAGGCCAACGCCGATGCCGCCCCTTGATACGGCCCTTGCCGACGCTATTATCTCTTTTTCAATGGCTTTTTCAAGGGCCTTGTATATGACCCTGAACCGTTTAAATTTTACCATGGGAATATTAAGCCCTGTCTGCCCCATGAGCTCATAGTACTCAGATGCCCCAAGTTCATTTAATGTATTTCCGAGAATATAAACAAGGTCTCCTTGAATCTTGGCATCACATGTAACACATTTTTTAATATCGTCAATAATAGATACCGCAGAAAACTGAATGGTTTCAAGTGCGGATACTTTTACAGATTCCCCATACTTTCCCTGGAGATATCCATCCACATACATGCTGTCCTTTCCTGACAAAAGTGGGATTTCATAGGCAAGGCAGGTCTTTTTCAATGCTCTGCATGCCCTTACAAGCTGGGCTGCCTTGAATTTTCCGTCAGGATTTTTTTTCGGGTCAAACTGAATATCAGGCCAGCAGAAATTGTCAACTCCGCCTGTGGTTTCAAGGTTTCCGCCAACGGCTATGAGACGTCTCACAGCTTCGTCAATTGTGCATGTCATCATATGAAATGCATCAATTTTTGAATACCATGGAATAAGGGACTGTGAAAATGCAAGTCCTTTTTGTGATTTTAGAATAGGTCTTATAACCGAAGCATCCGAGGGGATGTTGTTTTTTACTCCGCACAAAGGCTTTATCACACTGCCTCCCTGAACTTCATGGTCGTACTGCCGTGCTATCCATTCTTTGGAGCAGATGTTTGGCCGTGCAAGCATGTCTAAAAAAAGTGTTTCATAATCTTCAGGTTCAGAAAGAACAGGCTCGGTTAATCCCCTTAATGCCGGGGGAATCCATACTGCATCAAACTCCCACTGTGGGAAACCTTTGTCCAGAAAATCCATATCCACATAGGCGCAGGTTTTCCCGTTGTATTTTATGTGAAGTTTTCCGGTATTTGTGTATTGCCCGATCACAGTGCTTTCAACTGCATGCTCTCCGGACAGTTCCATGAACCTGTCAATATTTTCCGGTTTAACGGAAATGGTCATGCGCTCCTGGGATTCGGAGATCCAGATCTCCCACATATCCAGGCCCTCGTATTTTAACGGAACCTTATCTAACCACACTTCGCAGCCATTGCTTATCATGGCGGATTCCCCTACGGATGAAGAAAGCCCTCCGCCGCCGTTATCGGTAATAAATTCATAAAGTCCTTCATCCCTTGCAGCAAGGAGGAAATCGTGCATTTTTTTCTGGGTATAGGGATCACCTATCTGAACATGGCCTGCAGGCGTATTTTCAGACAAAACTTCCGAAGAAGCTGTTACCCCGTGTATGCCGTCTTTTCCAACCCGGCCTCCGCTCATCACGATCAATTCTCCGGGAGAGGTTTTCTTTTCATGGCTTTTTTTATGATTGATCTCTTTTGGCATTATCCCAAGAGCCGTTACAAATACAAGGCTTTTCCCCATATAACCGGAGTTGAACAATGTCTGGCCAAAGGTTGTGGGCACACCGCTTTTGTTGCCACCGTCCTTGACTCCTTCTATAACCCCGTCAAGGAGACGTCTTGGAGAAAGATTTGCCTTTAAAGGACCTTTATAATCAAGATCTCCCACGCAGAATCCATAACTTCCCATGATAAGCTTTGATCCAAGACCCGTACCCATGGGATCTCTGTAAACGCCCACAATACCTGTTATGGCACCGCCGTATGCTTCCATGTTAGACGGTGAATTATGGGTCTCACCTGTTATCGTATAGTTGTTGTCGTCATCAAATTTTCCAACGCCTGCGTTATCCCATAAAACAGACACAACCCAGTCTTTTTTATCCTTGAGTTCAAGGGTGGGGTTTTTAATATAGGTGTTAAAAAGATTGTCCTCAACTATTTCTTCTCCGGTTAATATGTCTTTGTATCTGAAAAGCCCCCTGAAGGTGTTGTGGTTGCAGTGGTCGCTTCTTGCCTGGGAAATATATTCAAGTTCAAGGTCAGTTGGTTTTGTCAAACCTGCTGTTTTCTGTCTTGATTTTTGAACATCCATGTCAAGAAAATAACTGCGGATTACGGGAATATCCCTGGGGTTTAAAGCAAGATTGCGCTGATCACTTATTTTTTGAAGCTCTTTGTTTGAATTGATACTTATCTCTTTAAATTCCGGCTGATGATTTAAAAATACCTTTGGAACTTCTTTTCCCACGCCCGTCTCATTGTCCCATTCCTCTTTTGAAAAGATTTTCCACTGCTGTATAATCGAATTGGATAAAAGTTCTCCTGCTATTTTTTTTAGATCAGAACGGACAAGAGTTTTCCCGTTTATGCAATAACGTTTAGATGTGTAAATTCCCTCTCCGGGTTTAAATTTGAAGTTTAAGATATCCTCTATTGCTTCAAGGGCGGTGCTTGCAGGGTTGTCACGTACTCCCGGACGCAGTCCTATCCATATACACCATTCAAAATCAATTAAAAGGGGCTGCATCAAAGAGGAGATCTGAGTCACGGGATTGGTCAAAATTTTATCTTTGACTGTATTTAACTGCTCAATATCAAGATCTGCTTCAAGCGTGACAAGATTTACAGTGCGGCAGTCATCGATATTGATGTTGAAATAATCAAGAGCCTTTTTTTTAATGCTCGCAGCTTCAGCGTCAACAAGTTCCGGTTTTAAAGCTATTTCTATACATGAGATCATAGTATTTACCATTTTCAAGGGCTATGGAAATTAAAAATTCTGCAGCACCCTGTAAATGCTTACAAAATGAGACGTTTTACAAGGGCTGTACATATTCGACTTATAATGTAAATGTAATATGTTATTATTCAGCCACAGATCTTCACTGATTAGCGCTGATATTTTTTATTATTATTTAACTCGATTATCAAGTTTTTATCGGACATTAAAGATTTAAAAGGGTCAGGCTTTCCTTGTCATATTTAAAATAATCCATCTTCAAGCTCATTATAAACTTAAAAAAATTTAAAAATAAACAACTGTAATATCAGTATTTTTAAACATGTCTGCGTTCATCAGTGTAAATCTGCGGCTGAATAATTACCAAGGATTTTATTCTTTTTTTGAGTAATAATTACTATTTATTTTACCATGGTAATGATACTGTCTTTATACCGCATAATATCATTATAAAAAACAAAAACCATCAGTGCTACAAGAAGTGCAATACCAACCTGATTTGCCTTTTCATGCACCTTGTCGCTCACAGGTTTTCCTGTAACAGCTTCAATGAGAAAAAAGAAAATATGGCCTCCGTCAAGCACAGGAATGGGAAAAAGGTTAACAATACCGAGATTAACACTGAGCATTGCAATAAAAAAAGTAAAGTTTGCAGCACCTGCCTCAGCTTCTTTCCCTGCCATCTCTGCAATCATAATGGGACCCCCAAGGGTTTTTGAAGAAAGGCTGCCATTGATTATTTTGGCAACGGACAAAAATGTTAAATCAATGAAATCCCATGTTTTTTCAAGACTTGCCCCCATGGCCTGAACCGGATTAAGGCGTTTGTTATACACTTCACCTGAAGATGAAATACCTATCATGTATCTTGTTATCTCTTCACCGAAAATATTTTTTGATTTTTTTGCTTCAGGTCGAAGTTTCATAAGAATTTTTCTGCCGTTGCGGTCAATAAGGATATTAACTGCACTGCCTCTGGTTCCGCCTATGAGACCAACCATGTCATGCCATGATTCAATGGGGGTGTCTTTTATCTGTTTAATTACATCCCCTTTTTGGATTCCAGCTTTCATGGCCGGCGTGTTTTTACCAACGTCTCCTACAACGGGTTTGACAAGATACAGTCCTGACACCTGGAATATTACATAAAAAATGATAATGGCAAGAAGGAAATTAAATGCCGGCCCGGCTGCAACAATGAGCATTTTCTGGTATAATTTCTTATGAGTAAAGGAACGTTTTATATCTTCTTTCCCTATCTCGCTTCCCGGTTCTTCCCCCACCATTTTTACATAGCCACCAAGGGGGATTACAGAAAGACAATACTCGGTAAACCCTATTTTCTTCCTGTAAATTTTGTGGCCGAATCCAAGGGAAAAGGTTTCAACTCCGACACCGCACAGCCTTGCTACAATAAAATGTCCAAATTCATGAAAGAAAATTAAAACGCCGAGAACGACTATAAAAGCCAATAATGAATGACCCATGCTATTTTAAAAACACTCCTTATTTTGTTTTTTATCAGAAATAGAACGTAAATTATTACCGTTTTATTTCTCAAGTTGTTGAGAGGCGGCTGGTGCAAATCCAACTCAGCCTCATGGACGTTTTATATGAAATAAAACGTAACCCGTTACTTTTATTGGCTTCGCGCCTTCGGCCCATAATTTGTCAGAATCTTTGATTCTTTGAGGCAAATCTGGACCTGAATCCAGATCAGCCTCATGGCCGTTATATAAACTACTGTTCAAAGTGTCGACATCATAGCCCCCTGTGGGTTATAGATCCAGCCCATCAGGACACAAAGGCGATCAGGTATTTTGCCTTGCCGGACGTTAAGAAGCGCAGGCTGTTTGAGGACATACTTGACCGCAGTTCCTG
>CAZLBE010000085.1:0-6990 GCA_964557635.1 uncultured Desulfobacterales bacterium | reverse complement strand
CGTTATTTAGTCAAGCTTTCCCAATAAAATTCCGGTCCATGGTTTTTTAGAAATATCCATGGCTCTCTCAAAAAATGCCGAATTTTTTTTTATGCAACATCCATTTTTTCCAATTGGAAAATCTGATAATTATGATATAACCGCCATGAGGCGGGTCTTTTTTTTGCCCAGATTGCCTCAAAGAATCAAAGATTCTGACAAAGAATGAAATGGGCTTAGTAATTTACGCTCTATTTCTTATAAAAACCGCCATGAGGCGAATATGAATTTGCCCGGCTTTGCATCACAACAGGTAAAAACGGGAAAAAGAGCAAACAGAATGCACAGCTTATTTCTTGTAAATTCTCTTAAATGCTGAGGAAATTAAAAGACTATGAAAATTAAGCAGTCTATATATGCAACGGACAATCTTGGTTATCTGGTTTACTCAGAGCGTGAAGGAGTATGTTCGGAAAGTGTTAGAAATTTTTCATACTCCCGGTCACACGGAAGACTCGGTGAGTTTTAAAGCGGATGATTTTTTGATTACAGGCGATACCCTGTTTAACGGCACTGTCGGCAATTGTTTTTCAGGAGATCTTAATGGATTTTTCCTTTCATTAAAACGTATTATTGCCTTGCCGGAAAACATAAATACTTACGCAGGACATGATTATGTGCTGGAATCCATGGAAATTGCACAAACCATTGAAAAAGAAAATCCATATATTGATAAATATATTAAAAACTATAATCCGGAACTGATTGTGTCCGGTCTGCATGAAGAATTAATGGTCAATCCGTATATCAGATTTAACTCACCCGCTGTTATCCAAAATCTTGAGAAAAAAAACATGCCGGTGAAAACGGAATTTGACAGATTTAAGTCTGTCATGGAAATCTATTAAAATTAATTTTCTTCCTTGATAATTGTTTGTTTCATTCTTATATTTAACAATTATGACTTCTTTTAAAAAATTCATAATATTCAAATTAATTTTTTTTATGAATTGAAACGTAAATTGGCAGCGTTTTATTGGCTCCGCGCCTTTCGCGGCCCTATATTTATTACGATGCCGTCTAATGGGTGCCAGATAGGCCTCATGGCCGTTATTTGGATATGATGTAGATAAATGAAAGCTATACAAATGTCTGATAAAAATACTAAATATATGGATGAAGCTGAAAGTGATACATGCCCTGCCCTTGGCAGGCAGCTGACTATTGAGTATTATAAATGCGGTGCAAATGCCCTTTTAAATAAGGATCAAGTTGAAAAAGCCATGCTGAAAGCGGCAGAGGACAGTGGTGCAAATATTATCAGTTCCTCCTTTCATAAATTTGAACCCCAGGGAGTCAGCGGCGTTGTAATTATTGCAGAGTCCCATTTTACAATACACGCCTGGCCTGAATATAATTACGCTGCCGTTGACATTTTCACATGTGGAAATAATATAGATCTTGAAATTGCCGTTAATTCAATGAAAAACTCTTTTCAATCTGACAATACTGTTATCTCTTCCGATCAAAACAGAGGCATTTTCCACGGGCATTTAGAACAGAAAAACGTGAGCCATATTGTTAAGAATCTGAACATACATCCAATCTCCTGGAAAATGGAGTATGAAAGAAAAGACCCCTGGGGCGTTTTGACATCTGTTGATATTTATGAAGCTGATACGGAATTGATGCAGAATGCAGAAGAGATTAAACGATTCGTATATGAGTTGTGTGATCTGATTGACATGAAACGCTTTGGGGAATGCAGGATCATCCATTTTGGGAACGATAAAAAAGTTGAGGGTTTCAGCATGACACAGATGATTGAAACATCCCTTATTTCCGGCCATTTTGCCAATGCTTCAGGCCGGATATACCTTGATGTTTTCAGTTGTAAATTTTATGAGCCCCGGCAGGTTGCAGAATTTGCCACATCTTTTTTTAAAGGTGATAATTATAAAATACATATTGCCATGAGGCAATAATAGGTAATGGTTCCCAATAGCAAACATATATCAGACAACCGCCATGAGGCGGATCTGGATTGGCCCAGCCGCCTCTAAGAATCAAAGATGCTGACAAATATATAGGGCCGAAGGCGCAAAGCCAATAGAATGCTGTCTATTTGCATTCTATTTTATATAAAAAAACACCCAGAGACAGAGCCGGATTCAAATTTTTTCGCCCCGGAGTATATCAAAAAATACCCGGATATTGAAAAATTTTATATTATCAAAGAGGATCGTGATAATTCAGAATATATTTACGATATTAAAAGTCTTTGTGAACTTAAAGGCACCAGACTTCATAAAAAACGAAATTTAATCTCGCAGTTTAAACGGTTATACCCTGATTTTAAAGTTCACCGGCTGGAAGGTGAATACAGGCACAAAGCCCTTGAACTCACACGGAATTTAATGAAAAAGTGGGAAAATCATTCAATCACCCTTGATTATGAATTGTCCGCCATGCAGATATCATTTGATTATTTTGATAAACTTGGACTTCACGGGATAGCAGTAAGTGTAAATAACAGGCTTGCAGCTTTTTCTGTTTTCAGCGCATTAAACCCTTCAACCTGCGACATCCAGTTTGAAAAATCCGATACATATTTCAAGGGAGCATCCCAGTTGATCAACCTTGAAACTGCAAAATATCTCAGACCAAAACATCAATATCTCAACAGGGAGCAGGATCTCGGCATCCCGGGACTTCGCCGGGCAAAGATATCATATGAGCCTCTGCACCTGCTCACGCCTTATAATTTTATCTTTAATCAATCATAAGACGTAACCTGCAAGGATTATCAATTATCAGTTCAACGGCCATAGCGACTTCGGGCCCTTCGTTTTACCTCGTCCCACGAAAGCCCCGAAGCGGATTGCGGGCATAGCTTACTGGTATGCCTCGTCACCAGCCTTCATTGCTCCTTCGATCGTTCCATCAACGAACTCGTCACCTGGGAAAAAAAATTCATACGGCGAAAAAGAGAAGCCTCTTTGAAACCTGAAATCGGGGTAAATATGGATTCCGCTTGCCTTGATTATACGTACTGACTATCTCGTTGACTTTGCTTTTGATTACGTCCGTTATCTTCATATTCCTCTTTTATAACAGCAGGTTAAACATTTTAACTCTTAGTAACCACTTTATTCTAATAATAACCTGATCGATACCATGGAAAAATTATTTTAACAATAAAATTTTGTCAGGTTTTTGGAGAGTATTATATTCTTGACTTTGGCACTGAAAAATGTTTTTCCTTTTATTATAGACTTTCAGATCATTACCTGATTTTATAATTTGGCACAGGGCCTTAAAGGAAGAAGCAGTATTAGTCATACTGCGACGACTGATAACAAAAGTGAAATTATTTTTATGAAAGTCTATAATTAATTTTATCAACACACCATCAACACGCTATCATTTAAACGAGGAGGAACTTATGAGTTCATTTAAGCAGGCATTTGATTCCATTGCAAAGGGAGTTGAAGATCTTTCATCACTTGAAGTTGTTTCCTATAAAGGCACCATATCAATTAAATCGGAAGAAACCTGTCCGGACACATTTGATTCAATTCTTGAAAATGCCAGATCCCAGGCTGATTTCAAAATTATGGCCTGCACAACAAGCAAATTGGACGGCGATGTCAAGTTTTTTTACGACAAAGATATAACAAAATCGGATATGGATGCCCATTTGCAGATGGTGGAGGCTGCCCAAAAGAACCGCCAGGGCTTTGTAGAAATGTTCAAAGAGGCGATCAGTGATGCCATCGGCTGATTCCTCAACTGCTTCTATTGCTTCAACTGCATTTGAGAATCTTTTTTCCTGCATTGATGAGGCTGGCAGCAAAGGTTATCTGCCTGACCCTTCAATGAAAATTTCCTTCATTGAGGATCATAACAGGGCAAATACCAGGGCGTATATACTGGCGATCCGCTCCCGCCTTACTGACCTTGGATATTTAAAGGATTTGAAACAGAACCGCTCAAGTGAAACAATTGATCCTTATCTGAAAAATGCCGTAAAAAAATTCCAGAAAGATGCGGGATTAAAAAACAGAGATTCGTGGGCAGGCCCTCAAACCTGGCAGGTGCTCCAGCAACTGGTAAGTTTTGAAGATCAGCAGGACCCGGCCAAATGGACAATTTTTAAGAAAAATTCAACGGCAAATTCAGTCAATATTGAATCGAGATTCGAGGCAATTGAATCCAATTCCGCCGTAATGCGGGCCGTTTATCTAAGGCTTTATGTACTCGGTTTTTTCCCGTGGAAAGAAAAATTAAATGCAGAAACTGACCTTTCCCCTGTTTCCAACTCAATTTTTCAAAGGGCACTCAATGATTTTTTAAGTGCCGCATTCAGTCTTAAACTGATTAAGCGTGATGACAGTGAAAATCAACTGTACAATAATGATACAAAAAATAAAAAAGATAAAAAAGATAAAAAAGATAAAAAAGATAAAAAACTCACCCTTGAAATACTGCGTGCACTTTTTGAGCAGGATGAAATCATCAATGCATTAGCCCGGCATCCGAAATTTGTAAAGAATGAAAAAAATAAAAAATTTATCAATGCAGTGGCGGGAATTGAGCTATGGCTGATGGGATTTGATGTCCATATCGGCAGCTCATACCGTGGCCGGGAATCCGGTATGAGATTTTCCAGTGCCATGGAAGAGTTCTGGCGGCACCAGCCCGGAACAGGAAATGTCAACTATCTTGCCACACCCACAATGGAACAAGGTTATACAGGAGGAGCATGGGAAAGGCTGGAATCATACGACAAACCCGTTCCTGAATTTTTTAAAAAACTGACACAGATGAAAAATCAGGTTCAAAATATGGACGACTCCATTGAAGACTCATTGTTTCGGAAAATTAAGAATTTTTCCGTGGAAGAACAACATGAGCTTGAAAGCAGAATCCAACACATTGCAACATCTATCTGGGACGGCGTAAAACGTGTCTTTTTGTGTATAAAACTATTTGTTAACAATATTTTTTCAAAGGCATCCAATATGATCAAAAATATTGCACGGTTTATCGCCAACCGTGCCCGCCGGTATTTTGTGCCTGTGAGAAAAGCCTTTGAAATCATCTACCGCGGAGCTGTCTATCTTCAAAACAATTTATTTCCAGGAAGCCTTCCCGCCCATATAATGATCCGCCATGACAGGGATTTTGATACCAGAATTTTCATCAATATCAATGGCGACCATGAAATTATCAACAACATGATTCAAAAGAATTATCTGGAATCTGTATGCTTCGGTGCTGCCTGCAGAATAACAGGCCATTTAATGTCCATATTCAGGCAAATTGCAAAAACAATGGCAGCAGGCGCCGCCCTGGGCTGGTTTACCGCCCTGCTCACATTAGCCTGTCTTGGCAGGCAGATAAAAGAAATTGCACAAGATGTGAAGATGGTCACAGCATTTGAAATAAATCTCACAGAATCACCCTTTTCCAATCCAGTCACATGAAACAATATAACGGCCATGAGACCGAGTTGAACTGTGCTATGGTGCCTCTCAACAAATATAGAAAGAGCATTTATTACTTTGTCAAAAATGAGTTCTTTCATATAACCGCCATGAGGCGGGAATAGTGGTCGTCAGGCTGTCTCACAACAAAAAATAAAACTCGTATAATTAAAGGTAGCTATCAGAAGTCTCATATAAAAAAACCGTGATGCAACAGGGATTAAAGGAGATTATTATGCAGAAATTATTTATCTTTTTATTTTGCTTTACTTTGTTGCTGTCCCTGTCGGTTCAGGCTATTTTGCCCCATGGCAATGCCTGCTCTGATACGGATTTATCTGCGAAGATGCCCTTTTAAAAAAATATGTCCATTACAATGGACAATACAGGTAATATCCGGATAATCAAAATATTTTAGTAACCAAAAAGATTAAAATATGATAATGCAAGTTCGTTTTCTGTAAAACGAGAATGCAAGATTTTTCTGTAAAATTGCCAAGTCACATTCCTTTGTTTGAACTGTCTTTTACACAACAGCAAGCTTACAGCCAAGAGCCTCAACGACTTTTTTGACTGTTTCAAATTTTGGGGAACTGCCCTGGTCAAGAGCTTTGTATAAATTCTGCCGACTCAAATTGGTTTTACGGGCAATTTCGCTCATACCCTGAGCCTTGGCAATATCACCAAGAGCACGTTGAAAACCGTCAACACCATTTTCTTCCAGCATGATTTGAAGATATTCTTTCATCATCTCAGGGCTGTCAAGAAATTTGCTTGCATCCCATTTGCTTGTTGTAATAGTCATCATTTTTCCTCCATGATTTTTTCCGCTTTTTCGATGTCTCTTTTCTGTGTTGATTTATCACCTCCACAAAGAAGAAGTACAAACGTTTCGCCAATGATAGTATAGTAAATCCGGTAACCAGAGCCAAAGAAAAAACGTATTTCATACAAATTATGACCAACTGTTTTCACATCGCCCAGATTCCCCTGCTCCATTCGGTAAATTCTGGACATTATGCGATTGACGGCTGTTTTGTCTTTCAACTTAATCAACCATTGATCAAAGATGTCAGTTGTTCTAATTTCATATTCCATAAGAAATTGTCGCATATAAAAGACAAAATATCAAACAAAAAAATAAAATGTTTGATTTTGATCAAGAATATTTTAGTAACAAAAGATCAAAATATTTTAAAGAATTATGAGAAAGCGATGTGGTAAGCTTTTTTTGAAAATCACCTTTGGCTTTGAATCAAAAAATCTTGAATATCCCAGCAAAAAAGCATCATAAAGTTTTTTTAAAAAAAATATATATTACATGTTGACAAAAATTATATCTTATGATTATGTAAAAACATGAAAGAAAATCTTAACTTCATAGGAAAAAATATTCGCTTTTTTCGCAGATCAAGGAACTGGACCCTTGTTCAGCTTGCATCAAAAATAGGAATCCGGGAAGGTCCCTTAGGTCGTATAGAAAGAGGCCTGAATCTGCCTTCTGCAACTGTTATCTATAAGC
>CAZLBE010000084.1:0-7021 GCA_964557635.1 uncultured Desulfobacterales bacterium | reverse complement strand
TATATGAAATAAAACGTAAGTTATTGCGTTTATTTCTAAATTTGTTGTGAGGCAAATCTGGGCCAAGTCCAGATCCGCCTCATGGCGATTATATTGAACCGACAGTTGGCAAAAAATGGATTCAGGAAACAAAAGAACTTACGGCGATGCTCGCAGGTATCAGCAAATCCCTGCGGAATACAAATGAATATCGATATGCTTTTATTGACAACTGACAACTGATAACTGATAAATGAAAAATGCAATTTCAATACATTCTCTTTCATATTCATATGGTAATTTCAGTGTCCTTTCAGCAATATCATTGAAAGTTGACCAGGGCATATTTTTTACTGTCATAGGACCAAACGGTTCCGGTAAATCAACTTTGATGAAAATTCTTGCAGGTATTCTGAAATTTAAAAAAGGGAAAATATCCATTGCAGGAAAAAATCTGAAAAAATATTCAGGAAGAGAACTTGCCCGCCATGTGGCATATGTACCCCAGACTGTTTCTGCGGAATTTCCCTTTACCGTGGAGGAACTTGTTCTTTTAGGACGGGCGCCGCACCAGGGAATGCTTGGTATAAATTCTGAAAAAGATCATTTTATTGCAGAGCAGGCAATGAATTTTACAGATACCAGGAATCTTGCCAAAAAGAAGATCGACCGGATAAGCGGTGGAGAAAGGCAGAGGGTTTTCATGGCAAGGGCAGTTTGCCAGCAGCCCGAAATAATGCTCCTTGATGAACCTGCATCTGCCCTTGATCTTGCACACCAGGTAAAACTCATGGATCTTCTTGAGCGATTAAAAAATGAAACCGGGATCACAATTATAATGGTTTCACACGATATAAATTTAGCCGCAATGTATTCAGATGCAATGCTTTTAATTAAGAACGGAAGTGTTATAAAACAGGGTACTGCTGCAGAAGTTATTAAACCTTCAATTTTAGAGGATATTTTTGGCTGTCCTTTTTTTGTTGATACAAATCCAGCTGGAAACAGTCCGAGAATTTCTCCAATACCGGAAAAATTCAAAGTCAAATTTCCATCTTCTCACTCGAATTTTAAATTACGGCCATGATGCGGCTGGACAAATCCAGATCGGCCTCATGGCTGTCATATGCCTTACGTTTATTTCTTTAATCAAAACATTTTGGTTCCTCTTTGTCAGGTTCAGACTCCTTGATCCCGATCTGATTAACAAAATCACAGGTCGGTCTGCGATACAAACAGGCTTTCACTCTGCATAAAAAAACAAATCAGCCCCAATGATTAAAATAATGGTAATAATTAGTTATATTTAGTAATAATAAGCCGCTATATATATCCATGTGACTAAATTTTTTATTATATTGACAAGTACAAACCGTAATGCTATTAGGAGGCATATTCTTTTATCAGCTCTGTAACATGGTTGCTTCTATAAGAAATTGAACGTAAATTATTACTTTTTATTTTTCAATTTGTTGAGAGGCGGCTGGATCTAAATTCAGATCGGCTTCATGGCCGTTATTGAGTTTTTTGGCGGTTATTACGATTTTCGCTGACAGGCCGGTATCAGGTTCTGATCGGTTTGCGGTAATTACGTTTTTTGATTTGGAAATTATTAATTTTGGAGGTGATGCAATGCGTTATCCATTGATTATTATTATGTCATTTTTTATTGCTGTTTTTTTTTTGGACTCAGCCCTCCCGGGCGGCATCTTCCCTTATGGTGTATTCCGGAGCAGGCCTGATGAAGCCCATGGAAGAGTTGAGAGCAAGTTTTGAAAGGCAAAATAATGTAAAAGTAAATGTGCATTACGGAGGCTCGGGAGAAATTTTCGGTATGCTTGCCATGGGGCAGTGCTGCGATGTATTTATCCCCGGTGCTGAAAAATATATTCGCGATGCCGAAAAAAAAGGATGGCTTAAACCTGGCAGCGAACATAAAATTGTAAGGCATATCCCCGTTGTTGTTGTTCCAAAAGGAAATCCTGGAAAAATTACAAAACTTTCCGATCTTTCCCGAAAAGGTGTAAGAGTGACCCTTGGCGACCCAAAAGCATGTGCCATTGGAAAAGTCTCGAAAAAATTGCTTCAAAAAAATCATCTGTACAAACAGGTAAAAGCCAATGTTGTCGTTTCAGGTCCTACGGTCAACCAATTGCTGATCTATGTTGCAATGAACAGGGTTGATGCCGCTATTATCTGGGAAGATGTTGTGGCCTGGGCTGCGGGTCATGGCAAAGTTGAAGTGATCCGGATACCTGAAAACAATAATACTATTAAAACAGTTCCATGTTCCGTTACAAATTGTTCAAAAACCCCGAAGCTTGCTGAAAAATTCAACAATTATATCTCGTCTGACAGGGCAGTTAAAATATGGGAGAAATGGGGTTTTAAAAAATGCATAAAATAGCCTGGTTCAAAGTTATTCTGATTGTTCTTCCCATTGCCCTGACAGTGATATTGCTTGCAGGGATTTTTTCACTTATCCTGGTTCCTTCCGTATCAGAAATATGGAAGTCATTGTTAAGTGAAGAAATGCTTTTTTCGCTTAAACTTACATTGTGGACAAGCCTGTTATCCACTTTTCTGGTATTGATTGTTTCAGTGCCGACAGGATACTCTCTTTCGCGGATCGATTTTTTCGGCAAGAGCATGGTCAAGACTGTGATTGATCTTCCCATTGCATTTCCCGAACTGGTTCTCGGGCTTTGCCTGCTTTTGCTGTTTGGCAATACGACAATACGCAGAATTCTTGACGCAGCAGGCCTTGATTTTGTTTTTACAAAACAGGGCGTTGTTATAGCCCAGTTTTTCACGGCACTTCCATATGCGGTAAGGATCATAAAATCAACATTTGATTATATTGATCCCCGTCTGGAGTTTGTGTCAAGAAGTCTTGGGTATTCCATGTTTGAAACCTTTTTAAGGGTTTCGCTTCCCCTTGCAAAAAGCGGTCTGCTTGCCGCTACCATAATCGCCTTTGCCCGCAGTATCGGTACATTCGGCACTGTTCTGATTCTTGCAGGCGGGTCGTACATGCAGACCGAAATTCTTCCCATTACACTTTACTTAAATATTTCTTACGGCAATATGCCGATGGCAATTACATCGGGCATTATACTTGTTGTTGTGTCTTTTATAGCAATTTTATTTTTTGAAAAATCTGAGGCAGGAATATGAGTTATTTAAGTATCGAGAATTTAAGCATAAAACTCGGTGAGTTTGAATTAAAATCGCTGAATTTGAACCTTGATCTGGGAGACTATGCAGTTATCATAGGGCCTACAGGTTCAGGGAAAAGTATTCTTCTTGAGTGCATTATCGGATTTTTCAGGCCTGAAACGGGAAAAATTATTCTCGACGGGAAAAATATCATCAATGATCTGCCTGAAAAAAGGGGAATCAGCATTGTATATCAGGATTATGCGCTTTTACCCCATTTAACGGTTTTTCAGAATATCGCCTATGGATTGAGAAAAGTAAAACGAAAAATAAAAAAAAATATAATTAAGGAGAAAGTTCAGGAGATTGCAGTAAGCCTGAAAATTGACCATCTTCTGGATAGAAGTCCTGCAACGCTTTCCGGCGGGGAGCAGCAGCGCACAGCTCTTGCCCGTTCTTTAATTGTCAATCCAAGGCTTTTGCTCATGGACGAGCCGTTTTCAGCCCTTGATCCTGGAACAAGAAAGGAAATTCGCAGTCTTTTATGCGATGTTATTGATAAAAAATGCACCACAGTTATCCATGTCACCCATTATATGAAGGATCAGTGGGCGCTTGCTGATAAAACCATAATACTGCAGAAGGGCAAAGTAGTGCAGTCGGGGGCTGTCAGGGATATTTTTGAAAGGCCTGTAAATAAATTTGTTGCCGATTTTGTCGGAGCGTCATTCTTTAAAGCAGAGGTTGACTCAATAGTAAACGGAGCCACTAGAGTTAAAATTGATGATTTTAATCTTTTTTCAAAAGATACGGCTGATATCGGAGAAAAGGTAAAAATTGCGGTCCGTCCAGAAGAAATAATGCTTTACGATAATCCACCTGACAATCTCAACGGAGATAACCTGTTTAAAACAAGGGTTGAAAGAATAAAGTGTGAGGGCGAGGTATGGGCACTGAACATAAGGGCGGGAAAAACACTGTTTAATGTAAATTCAACGCGGAATATGATGTCAACGATTTATCCCAAGCCGGGAGATATGCTTTACGCAAGGATAGGTGCCGATAATGTGAGGATTGTAAGATAATAGAGGATAGCTTTTTTAACAGCCCCATGGCCGTCATAATCAGTATCAGCATTTGAGTCTGATTTGGCAGATATTGTATCACCGGAAAAAAATAATAATGAAATCAGGAGTTAAGCCATGCATGAAATAAAACAGATGGGAGTGATTCATTCACCTTACAATAATATCAAGGATATGCCAATTCAGCCCAAAGGTGCAGCGGGAATTGAAGGCTATGTGCTTATTGATGAAAAATTTGTCGAAGGATTAAAGGACCTTGACGGTTTTAGTCATATTTACCTTTTATACAGCTTTCATGAAGCAAAGAGAACAGAACTTGTTGTGATGCCTTTCATGGACACCCGGGAAAGAGGGGTGTTTTCCACAAGATCACCGTTACGGCCAAATCATATCGGCTTGTCCATTGTTAAATTGAAAAAGATTATCGGAAATAAGCTTGTGGTGGAAAACGTGGATATTCTTGATGGAACTCCGTTGTTAGATATCAAACCGTATATAGAAAAATTTGACGGTGTAAAGAACAGCAAGTCAGGCTGGATGAAGGCAAGCGGAGACGAAGTGAGAAAAAAACGTTCCGATGAAAGGTTTATGTAATGAAAAGGAGAAGTCAGGCGTGAAATTTTTTTGTAAATTTTTAGTGATTTTCAGTGCGGTAATGCTGTTGAGGGGTTTTTTCTGCTGTGGCATTTCCCATGCAGATGTAGAAGAGCTTACCTTTGGAGTGCAGAGCAGATTCAGGTATGAATTTCAAAATAACTTTAACCAGTTGTATTATGGTACTCACCCTGCAAAAGGAACCGCAGATGATGGTTTTTTGTTAGGCAGGTTCAGGGCAGGTTTTGATTACAGACCTTTGAAAAAAATTCATTTTTCCCTGTGGATGCAGGATTCCGAAGCCTGGGGGCTGGCACTTTCCAATGATGCTTTTTACAAGAAAAAATTCGGTATGGAGCATAATCCGGATAAAGACAGATGGGAATTGTGGAAGACCTATGTTGAAGTTAAAAAAATTTTTGATATTCCCCTCAACATAAAACTTGGCAGGCAAAAAATATTTTACGGAGACAAAAGGGTGTTCGGGCCCGGAGAATGGGGCAATACCGGAAGGTGGATATGGGATGCAGCAAAATTGTCCTATAAATTCAAATTGGGTTTTATTGACACTTATTATGGTCGAACCATGCTCCATGATCCCGATGAATTCAGCCTTAACCATCGTCACGGGTTTGAAAGTGCCGGTTTTTACAGTCATTTTGGAATTCCCGTATTCTTTTTTAAAATGGCAGTAGAGCCGTTTTTTATGACAAAAAACGATGATCACAATCTTTATAAGGGCGAGAACGGCAATATGGGAGATGTCAGGGCATACTATATGGGCTTTAGAACCTATGGAAAGGATATAAATGGATTTGACTATGATTTAACCTATATAGCACAGCGCGGGGATTACGCAGATGATGATATTGATGCATATGGCTATCATATTCTTTTTGCCTATAATTTAAAGCAGGTTATGGCAAAACCAAGGATAAGCGTTGAATACAGTTATGGTTCCGGTGATTCCAATCCAAATGACAACGATCATGAAACCTTTGACGGAGCATTCGGGGCAAGGGATAAAATGTACGGCAGGATGAATTTAATGCACTGGAAAAATTTAAGAGATGCCCAGCTGAATCTCGAAATCAAACCGAAAAACTGGCTTTATATTAAAACCGAGTTCCACAAGTTTCGGCTTGCCAAGAAAAAAGATGCCTGGTACCTGAATTCCAAAGTATACCGCGACAAAACAGGAAACTCAAGCGATGAATTGGGCAAAGAGTTCGATATTGTAGGCAGAATTAACCTTCCAAAGGGCAATCAGATACAGCTTGGGTTCGGTCATTTCTGGCCGGGTGAATTTGCCAGAAAAAAAGCATCAGATAAGGCATCAAACTGGATTTTTCTGCAATGGCAGTATAAATTTTCAAAAGATATTTTTTAAATTTAGCAGTAGAACATAAATTATTTGTTTATTGGCTTCGCGCCTTCGACCCATTTTTTGTCAGAACCTTTGATTCTTTGAGACGTGTCTAATGCAACACCAGATCGGCCTCATGGCCGTTATATGAAATAAACGTAATTATTTACGTTTTATTGCATATAAAAATGACAAAATTCTTGACAGCATATTGAATTCACAAGTATAAATTTGCACAGCTTATCTAATGCTTTACCCCCCCCCCTCAATCTCTGTTAAAAAAATAAGAAATTGATGAGGGACACATAGGTTGCTTGCGGGCATAACCCGTTTTGTTTTTTCAATAAAAGCATGCATAAAAATTATGCAAATAATGCCCTGTGAAACAGGAGAACACACTATGCCCGTTAAAGTTTTTGTCCTTAAATCTCTTTTTGTTCAGAATATGGTAATGGCTTTAAGTATTGGAGTTGCTCTTTTTCTATTGTACCTTGGTATAAAGAGGAAAAATATAAGGCAAATAGTGTTATTTTCCATATGGATTGTGCTTATCCTCTGGTTTTTTAACAGCAGCATGTGGGGATTCAGCGCTGTTACCATCGAAGATAGAGGAATTAAACTGCAATATGGATTTTTATCTTTCAAAAATATCACTCTGCCTTTAAACACTCCGTTTTCAATTCAAACTGAAAATGCTGGTTTCCCAAAATATAGAAAACTCTATGTTCTTAAAATAGGTGACAGAAAAAGTATGAGGTTAAGCGGCCGTGAATATCCAAAGTTGCAGAAGCTGGATATGGTGCTTCAGGAAATTTCAAAAAGATAATTTTATTCTTTA
>CAZLBE010000083.1:0-7025 GCA_964557635.1 uncultured Desulfobacterales bacterium | reverse complement strand
CTGAAAGTGAGAAGCCAATACAATGCTATAAATTTGCATTCTATTTCTTATAGAAGTGCTATGAACGCTTACTATGCGAAATGCAGTAAGCATATATCGGACAAAGAAGAGCTAAAGCGAGCTATGCCCGCAACCCATGTGCCTGTCTCAATTTCTTGTTTTTTATTACAGAAATTCAGGGGTAAGGCACTAAATAAGCAGGGCTATATTATTAGCTTGAATATTTAATGATTACTGTGGTATTTCTTTTATACAATTTAAATTAATTTGAATATTTGAGGATAAATAAGGTATGCCACTGTTAAAACCAAGAAAAAAAACCCGCAAGATAAGTGTAGGAAATGTTAAAATAGGAGGGAATGCTCCCGTTGCAGTCCAGTCAATGACAACTGTGTTTACAGAAGATTCAAAGGCAACCATTACACAGATAAATGAACTTTCTGCTGCAGGATGCGAAATTGTCAGAGTAGCTGTACCAGGCATGGATGCGGCCCATTCCATAAAAAAAATAAAAAAGAAAATTAATATCCCGTTAATCGCAGATATTCATTTTGATTATAAACTTGCCATTGCTGCTGCTGAAGCAGGGGCTGACGGTCTCAGGATAAATCCCGGCAATATCGGAGAAAAAAGGAAAATTAAAGCTGTTGCCGACTGCGCAAAGGATAAGGGGATTCCCATAAGAATAGGTGTCAATGCAGGATCACTTGACAAAGAAATTGCAGAAAAAATGGGGGCAACTCCTCAAGCCATGGTGAAAAGCGGGATGGACAATATCCGTTTACTTGAAGATCTTGATTTCCATAATATTAAAATCTCACTTAAAGCATCGGATGTTGAAAGAACCGTTGAAGCGTACAGGCTGATGTCCTCAAAAACTGATATTCCCCTTCATCTTGGCGTTACGGAAGCAGGCGGTATTTACAGCGGCATTGCAAAATCATCCATTGGCATCGGCATGCTACTTGCCGAAGGCATAGGAGACACAATGAGGGTCTCCTTAACAAGAAACCCCGTGGAAGAAGTGCGGACAGCCTGGGAAATTTTAAGGGCGCTTAAAATCAGGCAGAGGGGACCTGAGCTGATATCATGTCCCACCTGCGGAAGATGCAGAATAGATCTATTCACCATTGCAGAGCAGGTGGAAAAAGCTTTGCTGACATGCCCTGCAACAATCAAGGTTGCCGTAATGGGATGTATTGTAAATGGACCCGGAGAGGCAAAAGAAGCCGATATAGGAATTGCCGGAGGAGATGGGGTTGGCATGCTCTTTAAAAAAGGCAAATTTATAAAAAAAGTTAAGCAGGACATGCTTGTGGATGTGCTGTTAGATGAAATAGATAAAATGAATCAGGAACAAAACTAACAGAAATTCAGGGGTAAGACACTAAAGCGGCAAGGCCGCTGACAACTGAAGTAAATATTCGGCCAGCACTCCATCTTCGCCCATTTTGGCCTGTTCACATAGCATTAGTATGCTTTTGCAGTTCCCAATAGACGAATATGAAGCACTGTCCAAAATTTACTTTATAAGATCGAATATTTACTAACTGACAACTGACAAGGAAAAGAATTAAATGGGGAAAAAAATTAAAAGCGCAATTTCACCGACAAGGTCTGAAGATTATCCAATGTGGTATCAGGAGGTTGTAAAAGCATCTGATATGGCGGAAAAATCCCCCGTGCGGGGATGCATGGTTATAAAGCCATGGGGTTACAGCCTGTGGGAGAACATAGTAAAAAAACTCAATGAAATGTTTCAGGACACCGGCGTTAAAAATGCCTATTTCCCGCTTTTTATCCCTTTGAACTTTCTTGAAAAGGAAGCTCAGCATGTTGAAGGGTTTGCAACGGAATGTGCCGTTGTCACCCACCATAAACTCGAAAAAAACCAGGATGGGGACCTTGTTCCGGCAGGAAAACTTACCGAACCGCTAATTGTACGCCCTACATCTGAAACAATTATCGGAGAATCCATGTCAAGGTGGATTTCAAGTTACCGGGATTTACCACTTCTCCTTAACCAGTGGGCAAATGTAGTAAGATGGGAAATGAGAACAAGAATTTTTCTGCGCACAAGTGAATTTCTATGGCAGGAAGGCCATACAGCCCATGCAACGGAGCAGGAAGCAATAGAAAGAACAATGATGATGCTTGATATCTATACTGAATTTGTGGAAAAATATCTTGCCATGCCCGTGGTCAGAGGGAAAAAAACCGAGGCTGAAAGATTCCCGGGAGCATGCGACACAACATGTATAGAAGCGATGATGCAGGACAGAAGAGCACTCCAGGCAGGCACATCCCATTTTTTAGGACAGAATTTTGCAAAGGGCTCCGGTATAAAATTCCAGACAAAGGATGAAAAAGAGGAATTTGCATGGACAACTTCATGGGGGGTTTCAACAAGAATGATAGGAGGACTCATTATGACCCACGGTGATGACAACGGTGTTATAATACCTCCGAGAATAGCCCCTTCCCACGTAGTTCTGCTTCCCATCATCAGGAAAGAAGAAGAAAGAAGAAAAATCATGGACTACACACAGAGCATTGCCGATGCCTTGAGAAAACGCAGGTATCACGGCAGAAAACTTGTTGTGGAAATTGACGACAGAGATATTGGAGGTGCAAGGGGATGGGAATGGATAAAAAAAGGCATTCCCATAAGGGCAGAAATAGGACCGAGAGACATGGAAAATGATTCTGTTTTTGCAGGAAGGCGGGATAAAAATCCAAACGAAAAACAATCCATAAAAAGAGAGGCGTTTATTAATGGCATGGAAGAGATGTTAGATGATATACAGGACACTCTTTTTAACAGGGCCATGGCATTCAGGCAGGAGCACACCCATAACATCGATACAAAGGAAGAATTCTATAATTTTTTTACTTCAAAGGGCAATGAAATTCACGGAGGATTTGCCATGTCCCACTGGTGCGGTTCCAGTGAATGTGAAGCAGAAATCAAAAAGGATCTTTCCGTGACCATCAGGTGTATCCCCTTTGAAAGCAGAACGGAACATGGAAAATGTATATGCTGTAACAATGCAAGCAGCAGAAGAGTTCTTTTTGCAAAGGCATATTAATTCATATGATAAGAATAAACGACATACTTGATAAGGTATGCGAGTACGACCCGGATGCGGATACTGATATCATTGACCGGGCATATATCTATTCAGCCCAGGTACATGCAGGCCAGACCCGCCTTTCAGGAGAACCGTATCTCACCCATCCACTTGAGGTAGCTTCTATTCTCGCTGACATGCAGTTTGATGTGGAAAGCATTGCAGCTGCCCTTCTCCACGATGTAGTTGAAGACACACATGCCACAAAAGAAGATATTGAAGAAATGTTCGGCCACAATGTTGCCCACATCGTAGAAGGAGTAACAAAACTCTCTAAAATCACCTGCTCAACAAAGGCCATTCAACAGGCAGAGAGTTTAAGGAAAATGATCCTTGCCATGGCAGACGATATAAGGGTAATTCTCATTAAGCTTGCAGACCGGCTCCACAATATGAGAACACTTAAATATCACAAAAGAGCTGAAAAACAGAAATCCATTGCACAGGAAACCCTTGATATCTATGTCCCCATTGCAGCACGATTAGGCATATTCTGGATGAAACAGGAACTGGAAGATATAGCTTTTTTCTACACCATGCCTGAGGAATATGAAAACATTAATACCCTTGTAAATAAAGACAAAAAAGAAAAAAAAGAGTATATTAAGACTGTAAAGAAAAAACTAAAAGAAAAAATAGCAGGCGCAGGTCTTAAATCCGATATAAAAGGAAGGTACAAGCAGCCCTACAGTATTTATCATAAAATGCTTTCCCAGAATCTGGATTTTAATGAAATTTATGATATCATAGCATTCAGAATTATAGTTGATACCATTGCAGACTGTTATAATGTTCTTGGACTTATTCATTCCATGTGGAAACCGATCCACAGTAAAATAAAAGATTATATAGGCGTGCCAAAGCCCAACGGGTACCAGTCTCTGCATACAACTGTCATAGGCCCATATGGAGAAAGGGTTGAGATCCAGATCAGAACAAATGAAATGGATCAAATAGCCGAATCCGGCATTGCAGCACACTGGAGCTACAAAGAAGGTGCAACCCTTGATGATAAAACCGTGGGAACATTTGCCTGGCTGAGGGATCTTGTGGAAAACCAGAAAGATTCAAGTGATCCCGATGAATTTATTGAAAACGTAAAAATAGATCTTTATCCGGACGAAATTTACCTTTTTACCCCGGACGGTGAAATAAAAACCCTTCCCAAAGGCGCAACCCCCGTTGATTTTGCATATAAAATTCACACTGAGGTCGGGGCTCACTGTACAGGGGCAAAGGTCAATGGAAAGCTTGTGCCATTGACCCACCGTCTTGAGACAGGAGATACCGTCCAGATAACAACTTCAAAGGAACGTTACCCAAGTGCAGACTGGCTTAATTTTGTAAAAACAGTCAAGGCAAGAACTAAAATACGGCAATGGGTCAAAGCAAGGGAAAAAGAGAGAAGTATCAGCCTTGGCAAAGAGATGTGCGAAAAAATTTTCAGGAAAAACAACCAGAATTTTACAGGCCTTGTCAAATCCGGGGAAATTGAAAGGGCTGCTGCATCATTTGGATTTAAAACCAGTGATGATCTCATTGCCCAGGTAGGTTTTGGAAAGCTTACACCTTTTCAGGTACTTCACAAAACAGTACCTGAGACAGAACAGCAGCAGGAAAAGAAACCGACCATACTTTCCAAAATAATAAAAAGCACAAAGGTAAAAGAGAAAAATTCAGGAGTTCTGATAAAAGGTATTGATGATATTCTTGTAAAATTTGCCAAATGCTGCAATCCGCTCCCCGGAGACCCAATCACCGGATATATAACACGGGGACAGGGAGTTGCCATACACAGAAAAAACTGTCTTAACGTCTTGAAAATGAGTCCTGAAAGGCTGATTGATGTTCAATGGAGTGGAGATCTAACAGATTCATACCCTGCAACGATTAGAATCCGTTCTGCTGACAGAGTGGGTCTTTTGGCAGATGTAACTTCAGTGATAACGAGAAATAAAGCAAATATAATAAATGGACACACAGAGACCGGCGATTACGGAATTGTAAGCAGTTATTTTACATTATCCGTTGCAAGCACAGAACAGCTTCAGAAAATAATAAAAGAAATTAAAAAAGTAAAAAAAGTAAGGGATGTAAAGAGGATACTGTCAATCAACAAATAACAATCATCGGACAGATAACAATCATAGGACAGATAAGGTTCGCCCCTACAACAACATTAATCCGTAACGTCGAGGTGTGTAGGGGCGAATCTTGTGTTCGCCCTCGTACGGCATACCAAACGATTTGAATCATTTTCCCCGCATCATCCAAACGCATTTGCCTAAAATTTGCCTCAAAAAGGAAATCCAGGTAAAAAATTTATGCCTGTGCTTTACTGCCCCTGGCAACCTTAACTACACTTCCCTTTTTAATGCAGCTTGTGCAGACATCAATTTTTCTTACCCTGCCTTCAAACAGAGCACGAACCCTCTGAAGATTTGGGTTAAAACGACGTTTATTTTTATTATGCGCATGGCTTACATTGTTTCCTACCATTGGTTTCTTGCCGCATATTTTACATTCTTTTGACATAATTTTTAACTCCTGTATCTGATATTAAATATATAACGGCCATGAGGCCGATTCGGATTCATGTTAAGCCGCCTCAAAAAATCAAAGATTCTGACAAATCATGGGCTGAAAGTACTAAACCAATAGAATGCTGTTGATTTGTATTCTATTTCACACAAAAACCCCTTTTTCTTCATTGTGCCCTGACCTGAGAGGCTGTGAAAACAATAAATAATGGAACGAGACTACATACATTAAATAAAATTAATTGTAAAGAAAATTAAAAAAATGAAATCCCTTTTTATGCGTGGTCTTTCCCGATCCTTCCATTAATCTCTGGCACTTTGAAATCATCGACATCGCTTCTTTCCCCTCATAAGTATCGGGATAATGGGCAAAAATATATTCAAACCGGTTCAAGGCAGCCTTATAGTGTTTTGATTTAAAATAAAAATTGGCAACATACAATTCATGACCTGCAAGGTTTTCAATACATTTTTTAATTTTACGTTCTGCTTTAAATGCATAAGCGCTGTCAGGAAATGTTTTTGTAAGCCGTTTAAACTGTTCAAGTGCTTTTTTTGTAAAATCCTGCTCCCTGTCTACACTGTCAAGCCGGTCATACCAGCACATCCCCATGCGGTATATAACATATGGAACTGCATCATTTTTAGGATGCATTGTTTCAAATTCATGATAGGCAGATAAAGCCTCATCATATTCCTTCAGTTTATAATGCGCATCTGCTATCTTCAACTGGGCAAGGCTTGCGTATTTGCTGAAAGGATACCAGTCCTTAAGTTTTTTAAAAGCAGCAATGGCGTTTTGAAATTCATCTGCCCTGAACGCAGCAACACCTTCTCCGGCAAGTTGTTCAGCACTCTTTTGAGTTTTATGAGAATTTTTAAAAATTGCACACCCTGAAATAGAAAAAAACAAAAAAAATGTAATAATAACAAATACAGAAAACAAAGATAATTTTTTCATAGTATCCTACTTAAGTACCGGAACGAAAATACAGGAATAAAATTCAGCCAAGATTATTTTCAATAAAATGTTCAGCAGAGATCACTGCAACAGAGCCGTCACTCACAGCCGTTGCTACCTGGCGCAGGGGAGTTGTCCTCACATCTCCGGCTGCAAAAATACCCGGAACAGAGGTTGCCATAGTGTGATCTGTAACAATAAAACCCTGTTCATCAAGTTTTAAGGCATCACCAACAAACCCTGTATTGGGTATAATACCTATCCAGACAAAGCATCCGTCAGCCTTGATTGTTTTTTCTTCCCCTGATTTTAGATTTTTTATTTTAACATGTTCAACGTTAAAAAAACCATCCATGCCAGAGACCGCAGAGTCCCAGATAAATTCAATTTTAT
>CAZLBE010000082.1:0-7044 GCA_964557635.1 uncultured Desulfobacterales bacterium | reverse complement strand
GAGGTAGTGCATAGGTTGCAGTCATCGTCCTCTTTGGAGCTTTAAAAAAATAGTCCGGGCGTTAGAGAGTGCAAGGTCAGCCGGCCGGAACTGGTTTGTGATGGTTCGTTCGAAAAAAGCCCCAAGCTTATAGCAAATATCCAGATTTTACACTTGCGTATTGGTTTTTTTTATTTTAGATAAACATCATTGAAAGCCACTTTTGTTATTGAGGGGATTAATGCCAGCGCCAGCACAACCTAAAATTTGCCACATTTTGCATTACAACAAGCTTCCCTTTGTCATTAACGACGGTTACATTTTTTCAGATGCCATTATTACAGAGAGGACAGAAAATGGTACTACAATTTGAATATCCCACATTAAATATAGGCGATTTCATCAATTGACATTAACCAGTTATTCAGATCTATATGTGGGCAATTGTGTGCCATTCTATTTCTGCCCTCGTTCAATTATGTTATATTTAATGCATATGAAAAATCCTGAACTTGCTTACAAGGGTGGACAAGAACCCATTCTCCACTTGGTTGCAGATCTCAGACAGACAGTCAATTGGGCTAATGAAAACCATAGAAGATGGGCATTTTCTACAAGCAATGCAGGGTAGAATTATTTTGAAGATTATTGTGATATTAAAAATTTAAACCATATTAACTGGGATGCTGTACATTCAAACCAATGGGCAGCGTGTAAAGAAGAAAAGCAGGCGGAATTCTTAATAGAAGATCAATTTCCTTTTAAAAAAGCGTATCCGGACAACTTTAAAGCATACTCTTTAGCTTGTAAGCATAAAGAAGTGGTGCCCGGGAAAATGTTTGTTTTTGGAACTAATGAAATGCTTAACCCCAAATTCATCATAAATTTTCCAACAAAAAGACATTGGAGAGGTAAAAGCCGAATAGAAGATATTGCAACGGGGTTAAACGATCTTCGTGATGTGATAGAAGAAAAAAATATAAAATCTATTGCAATTTCCCCTCTTGGATCGGGACTTGGAGGTTTGAACTGGGATGATGTTGAAAGTCTGATTTTAAAATAACCACCATGTGCTGACCATAATTTATTGTGAGGTAGCCTGGCAAATCCAGATCCGCCTCATGGCGGTTATAGGAAAGATATTAACAATGGAAAACAAACCAACCATATTAATTGTTGATGACACAAAAGAGAATATAAACATACTGTTATCTCTTCTTGATGATTACGATCTATTGGTGGCTTTAAATGGTAAAAAAGCTCTAAAGCTTGTGGATAAAAATAAAATAGATCTCATTTTATTGGATATCATGATGCCCGGGATGGATGGTTATGAGGTGTGTAAAATTTTAAAATCCAACTCGGACACAAAAGATATTCCAATACTTTTTATCACGGCAAAAACCGATGAAGACAGCATAGAAAAAGCCTATGATGTCGGAGGGGTTGATTATGTTACAAAACCATTTAAACCAAAAGAGTTAACATCACGCATAAAAACCCATCTTAACCTGTGCAGTATGTTAAAATCATTGGAATTTCTTGCTACCAGAGATTTTATGACAGGTATATACAACAGAAGAAAATTTTTTGAGTTAGGCAATGAGCTGTTTGATAAATCCGACAGTCTTTTTGCCGTCATGATGGATATAGATAAATTTAAACTTATAAATGATAATTACGGGCATCCCTTTGGTGATATTGTAATAAAGAGCATTACAAAAACCATTTCACAGAATTTATCGGACGGATCGATTTTCGGGAGATTGGGGGGAGAAGAATTTGCCATTCTCTGTGAAGCGGATTCAATGGAAGCGGTAAAACAAAAAATCGAAAAAATCAGAAAATCAATAGAAAAATCAGAAGAAAAATATAAAAATACAATTGTAAAATTCACCATAAGCAACGGTATAGCCAAAAAACATAGAAATGATGATACAATAGACAAACTTTTAAAACGAGCCGATGAAGCCCTTTATGAAGCAAAGGGAACCGGAAGAAACAGGGTCTGCTTTAGAAATTAGAAATTTGCAGCCCACCTGTAAAAAAGCAAAACTCAAAAATAACCCCTGGGGAAAAACTAATGTTCAAAACAAAAATATTTCATAAAGCCATGCTCATTGTTACAGTCCTGATCATCGGATATATTGCAGCAATATTTATATTTGCCCTGCCAAAAATTGATAAAAGCATTCAGACACTCGAAGAAAACAACGGTAAAGAAGTGTTGAATAAAATGGTAACCATTACAGAAAATGTCAGTGCAGATCTTCAACGTTTTAAAAAAACAGCACTTCAACGTCACAAGGATAAATTAAAAGATCTAACGGACAGTATATGGTCAATTATAAAAACAAAGTATGACCAGTCAAAAATTGAGAATATCGGAGTACTTCTCAAAAACAGGGCAAAAAATCTTGAAGCCATTGTAAATGGAATATTTTACAAAAATCAGCATACAATGTCCCGAAAGGAACTTAAGAAAGAAATACTAAATTTTATCAAAAATTACAGGTGCAACAATGGAAAAGGCTATTTCTGGGTCACTGATTTTAAGCCTGAGATGGTGATGCATCCTTTAATGCCAAAATTTGATAATAAATATATGGGAAATTATCATGATTCAAACGGTGTTTATCCTTTTAAAAAGATGGTTGAAGTATGTAAAGAACAGAATAATGGTATAGTACAATATAAATGGCTGAACCCTTTATCATGTATTGTGGAAGATAAGATTTCCTATGTTTTTACCTTCAAGCCGTTTAACTGGATAATCGGCACCGGTGAGTATTACAGCGTGTTAAACAAAAAACTCAGGAAAGAGGTCATTGAGCTGGTCAATAAAATAAGGTACGGGGATAACGACTATTTTTTTATCAGTGATTATAACAGCGTTTTAATCTCACATCCATATTTACAGGACAAAGATTTCTCCCATGTAAAAGATATCCATGGAAATTTGATTGTTCCGCCCATGGTGGAGGTTGCAAGGAAAAACGGTGAAGGGTTTACAAGTTACTGGTGGAAAAAGAATGAAAAAGATCCTGCCATTTATGAAAAGCTGTCGTTCTCAAAGGATTTTCCCGATTGGAAAATGGTCGTAGGCACCGGAGTTTATATTGACGATATTGACAGAGAAGTAAAAAAAAGAAAAACACAGCTTTTTGCACAGCTAAAAAAAATCATGAGACACACAAAAATAGGTAAAACCGGATATATCTATATATTTAATAATAAAGGAAAAATGCTGATCCATCCCAACAAGAATATAGAGGGAATTGATATTAGAAAATTAAAAAACCCGGGAACTGATCATACAATATACAATGATCTTGTTAAGGCTGCAGCAACCACAAAAGAGTTAAGATACAAATGGGACAGACCAAATGACAAGGGCCATTATGTATATGATAAAATATCATGGATAGAATCTGTTCCAGGCCTTGGCCTGTATATCGCATCATCCGCCTATCTAAACGAATTCAAAGACTCGTCAAAAAAACTGATAAAAGTAATAATTCCTTTGAGCATCATTATTTTACTGATTTCACTTGTTATAAGCAGTCTATTCTTTAAAAAACTTTTACATCCCCTGTCGGATCTGTCAATTCTTGCAAACCGTGTCATCAAAGGCGATTATTCAATCAGGGCAGATATAAAAACCAATGATGAAATAGGTTTTTTATCAAAAAATTTCAATAAAATGGTAGCAACCATTGAAGATAATATCTTAAATCTTGATAAAAAAGTGAAGGAAAAGACAAAAGAACTGGAAACTTTAAATAAAGAACTTGAAAAAGCCAAGAACAAAGCAGAAGAATCCACAAAGGCAAAATCGGAATTTCTTGCCAATATGTCCCATGAGATAAGAACCCCGATGAATGGAATAACCGGAATGACTCACCTTGCACTTCAGACGGATTTAAATGATAAACAGAGAAATTTTCTGCAGAAAATAGATAACTCCGCAAAATCTCTTCTTGGCATTATCAATGATATCCTTGATTTCAGCAAAATTGAAGCGGGAAAATTAAAAGTAGAAAAAACAGAATTTAATCTGTTTAAAGTTATAGACAGTGTAATAAATCTCATAGAGTTTAAAGCCCATGAAAAAAATCTTGAACTTATTGTAAGCTATGGAGCAGATACAGGCAAAAAATTTTATGGTGATCCTTTAAGAATTGGACAGATACTCACCAATCTCGTGGGAAATGCGGTTAAATTTACAGATAACGGTGAAATAGGAATCTATATAAACAAAATCAGTGACAAAAAATTCAGATTTGAGGTTAAAGATACCGGTATCGGCCTGACGGAAAAACAGCAGAAAAAATTATTTCAATCGTTTTCCCAGGCAGACGGAAGCACCACAAGAAAATACGGAGGAACAGGACTTGGACTTACAATTTCAAAACAACTTGTTGAACTCATGGGCGGTAAAATATGGGTTGAAAGCAAAAAAGGAGTTGGAAGCAGTTTTATTTTTGAAATAGAGCTTAAAGAACAAAAGGATGATAAAAAGGAGTTTAGAGTATTTAATGATAAAAAAATCCTAATAGTGGATGATAATAAGACTTGGCATGAAATTTTAAAAAACATGTTGGAAACATTCGGAATAAAGGCTGATTCTGCATTCAGTGGAGAAGATGCCTTGGCAATGATGCACGAATGTAAAACAAAGTATGATGTAATTTTAATGGACTGGAATATGCCGGGTCTTGACGGCATTGAGACGGCTCAACGTATTAACGATATGTGCGCAAACTGCAGCAGAAAAGGAAAATGCAACACAAAACTGCCAAGTACAATTGTAATGATAAGTGCCTTCAGGCAGGAAAGTATAATAAAACTTGCAGAAGAATCAGGTATCGACATATTTTTGCAGAAGCCGGTAAATCCTTCCCTTTTAAATGATATGCTAAGTGGAATATTTTCAGATGAAATGATCGAGTATGATAATGTACAGTATCAGGAAGATGGTTTAAAACAGGAGTTAAAAACCCTTAAGGGAAGTAAAATCCTTCTTGCCGAAGACAATACAGTTAACCAGGAGATAATTTCAGGTCTGCTGGATGGAAGCGGAATATTAATAGATATCGCATCTAACGGGCAGAAGGCAGTTGAGAAAGTTAAAACTTATAATTATGACCTGATACTCATGGATATTCAAATGCCGGTCATGGACGGAATAAGTGCGGCAAAAATCATAAGAAAAGAGAATAAAAATATTCCAATAATAGCGCTGACTGCAAATGCCATGAAAGACGATGTTGAAAAAACCCTGTCAGCAGGTATGAATGAGCATTTGAATAAACCCGTTGACGTTGAAAAACTCTATGCAGTTCTTTTAAAATATATTGATAAAAAAATTTCCGATGCAGAGGATAATAATGTCAGAGATGAAAAAGAGGTACATAGAACTTGTTCCAATGAAAATTTATCAGAGGCTGACGAATCGGTTGAGCTGCCTGATTTTATAAATATTAATACAGATTCAGGTCTTAAACATCTTGCCGGTAATAAAAAACTTTACAAAAAAATATTAAATGATTTTCTAAAAAATTATAAAGCCATAAAATTGGAAGATTCAAATAAGGAGGAGTTTAAAAGACTGACCCATACCATAAAAGGCTTAAGTGCAAATATAGGTGCAGATGCTTTATTTTCCATAACAGAAAAACTTGATGAGACACAGGACAGATCCCTTCTTCCACAATTTTATGATGAATTAAAAAAAGTGACAGATGAACTAAAAGAAAAGCTAAAAGTTAAACCCAATAAACCTGAATCCGGAAAAGAGAATATACCATTACAAAAAAGAGATGAATTACTGACAAGGCTGAAAACCGGTCTTGAAAAAGAAAGAACTCAGATCTGCAGACCGGTTATCGAAGAGCTGTTTCAATATAAATTATCAGGTAAAGATTATGAGATCCTTGTTCAAATAAAAAACAGTATAGATGAATTTGATTTTGATGAAGCCCTGGAAAATTTTATGAAGATTTCATAATTTAACATTTATCCTTTTAAACGGTCGGATATTTTTAAAAGAGTATCCACGTAGTAATTGCTGTGATTGTATTTAAAAAGAATTTTACGGGCATCACTTCTTGTTGTGGAAGTTTTCCAGCCAAAATGTTTTAAATAATTGGCTATACTGTAAATAGCATCACTGTGATTAAAAAGATCTATGTGACCGTCATTATTGCCGTCCTTTGCAAGTGAAAGGGCCTTACTTGGCATAAACTGGGCAATACCCATAGCCCCTGCGTATGAACCTATTATACTGACGGGATTTATGTTTTCTCTGAATGAATACTTTAATAACGCTTTAAGTTCATAATAAGCCCATTTTGATTTCACCGCAGCTTTTTTATTAAATTTTTTTCTTGTAAGTTTTCCAGCGCTTGAGATGGATTTCCACAAACGTTCCCGAAGTTGTTTATCATTAAGGGCAGCCATGGTTGCAAGGGTGTTGATAACTGCTCTTTTCCCAAGATAGGAACCCAATTGTGTTTCAACAAGCATTATGGCGGTAATTATGGTTTTATCAACCCCGTATTTACCCTGGGCGGCATCCAGTTCTTTTTTATGTTTTTCCATGTATGCAGAAGCTTTTTTAATGGATTTTGCGGAAAGGAATCGGGTATAATCAAGATTTGATTCAGAGTGTACAAAAAAGAGGGATACTCCTTTTGGATTAAAGAAAACATCCGGATTTTTAAATATTTCTTCTATTTTCTCCTTTTTAAATCCATCGGCCACAAGACGGTGTTGTAATCCGGTAAACTCTTTATTATCACATGTTCCGCTTCCCTGAGTCAGAGGCACATTAACGAAAAAGAGCATTAAAAAAACAAAAATCGATATTTTGAAAACATCTGCGCCGCGTGATATATAAAGTTTTATACTCATCTTATGCTCAAACCTCCTTTATTTAAATCCACACCGTCATCTGTAATGGCCTTTTTTATAGCCTATTTCTTGTAATATTGCATTAAAAATGTTTATTTTTTATATGAAATAGAATGCAAAGTTACGGCATTCTATTTCATGTTTTGTTGA
>CAZLBE010000081.1:0-7059 GCA_964557635.1 uncultured Desulfobacterales bacterium | reverse complement strand
CGGCAAAGATTCCCCGGTGAGGGCCGCCTGGTCTATGCTGAGGTAGTCACCTTCAAACAATTTAATATCAGCGGGTATAATATCACCTAATCGCAATCTAACTATATCTCCGGGGACAAGTTCACGGGCTTCGCGTTCTTTCCACTTACCGTCCCGTAAAACCCGTGCCTTGAGAGCAAGTCCTTTTCTCAATTGTTCAACGGCATTGCCTGCCTTAAATTCCTGCCAAAATCCCACCACACTGTTAAAAACCAGCAATACCAGAATAATGATCAGATCAGCCCAGTGTTTCACAACTGCGGACAGAAATGCGGCAATTTCGATCATCCAGGGAATAGGCCCCCAGAAATAAAGAAGAAATTTTATTATAGGGCTGACTTTCTTCTCAAAAATTTCGTTGTAACCGTATTCCTGCAGACGGTCTTTAGCCTCGGAATCTGAAAGGCCCTGTCTGCTTGATGAAAGTCCCTTTAATAACTCTTCCACAGAAGCTTTTTCAGCCTCTTTTGTACCGAAGGACTTAGGCTTGACTTCATCATGATGTTCCATATATTATTCTCCTTCCAACTATGGGGATTGTAAGGAACAAGCAAATTACCTGAACGAAATCACTTGTCTTTTGGCCCATCCTCTATCTCTTTGAGTTTTAAGGTAATTTTCATAATAGAATCCGGATTCAATGACATGGAATCTATCCCCTCTTTGACCAGAAACTCCGCAAACTCAGGGTAATCACTTGGAGCCTGTCCGCAGAGGCCGCTGTGTCTGTGATTCCTTTTTGCTCCTTTGATCGCCATGGAAACCATCTTCATTACGCCCTGATCTCTTTCATCAAAATCAATTGCTACAAGCTCTGAATCACGATCGACACCGAGGGTCAGCTGGGTTAAATCATTTGAACCAATGGAAAAGCCATCGAATAATTTGCTGAACTCGTCGATGAGAATAACATTGTTGGGAATTTCACACATAACATATACTTCAAGTCCGTTTTCCCCTCGTTTCAAACCATTTCGTTCCATTTCCTTTAACACCCTTTTTGCTTCTTCCACCCGTCTGCAAAAGGGTATCATGAGGATTAGATTAGTGAGTCCCATTTCATCTCTTACCTTTTTCATGGCCCTGCATTCAAGGGCAAAGCCTTCCCGGTAACGATCATTGCAATAGCGGGAAGCTCCCCGAAAGCCTATCATGGGGTTGTCTTCCTTTGGTTCAAAATATGTTCCACCAATGAGACTTGCATATTCATTTGATTTGAAATCACTCATACGCACGACAACAGGTTTGGGATAGAAAGCTGCAACGATGGTAGCCACGCCGTGAGCCAGTTTTTCCACAAAATAATCTTCTTTATTTTTATAACCAAAGGTCAAATCATCAATTGTATCTCTTACGGAATCATCGGAAATACGTTCAGGGTGAATAAGTGCCATGGGATGTATTTTGATATAGCTGTTTATGATAAATTCCATGCGTGCCAGGCCCACACCGTCGTTGGGTATCATGGAGAGCGAAAAAGCCCCCTCAGGATTTCCAAGATTCATCATAATCTTTGTCTTTGGCCGCTGTAAGCCCTTAAGATTCATTTTTTCCACATGAAAGGGAAGTATTCCCTCATATACCAGGCCATCATCTCCTTCTGCACAGCTGACGGTTACATCTGTACCTGTCCGTAGTTTTTCCGTAGCATTCTGTGTACCAACAACCGCCGGGATGCCAAGTTCACGGCTTATAATGGCCGCATGGCAGGTTCTGCCTCCACGATTGGTTACAATGGCAGATGCCGCCTTCATCACAGGCTCCCAGTCAGGGGTGGTGGTGTCGGCCACGAGGATTTCACCGGGGTTAAAGGATGACAGATGTGCCACATCAGAAATTACATGGGCCTTTCCACTGGCAATTTTTTCTCCTACGCTCTTCCCTGTAACCAGTACGTCCCCTTTTTTTTCAATATAATAGGTCTCAAGTATATCCATGGATTTCTGGGACTGGACTGTCTCAGGTCTTGCCTGTACAATGAACAATTCACCTGTGGTACCGTCTTTTGCCCACTCTATGTCCATGGGCCGGTCTTTGCCGGCCTTTTTTGTATAATAGTCTTCAATGGTAACGGCATACCTGGCAAGTTCCAGGGCTTCTTTGTCTGTGATGCAGAACACCCGGGATTCTGCAGCCGGCACATCGACATTTCGGGTAAGGACCTTGCTGCTTCCCCTTCCATAGATCATCTTGATCTTTTTCTCTCCCAATGCCTTTCTCAGCAAAGGATTGAAACCTTTTTTCAAGGTGGGTTTAAACACATAAAATTCATCGGGATTCACCGCACCCTGTACTACGTTTTCTCCCAGACCATATGCTCCCGTGATAAAAACGACATCACGGAAACCGCTCTCAGTATCCAAGGTGAACATGACCCCGCTGGCAGCAAGATCGGAACGAACCATCTTCATTATTCCTATGGAAAGGGCTACCTTGAAATGATCAAATCCCTGATCAATTCTATACGAAATAGCACGGTCTGTAAAAAGGGATGCAAAACAGCGGCGGCAGGCATCCAGCAATTCTCCCTTTCCCCGGATATTAAGATAAGTGTCCTGCTGGCCGGCAAAAGATGCCGTGGGCAGGTCCTCGGCTGTAGCACTGCTTCTCACAGCCACATCCGTACCCTCTCCATATTGTTCACCAAGGGTATTGTAGGCAGCAAAAATTTCATTTGCAAGGTCATCGGGGAGTGGAGTGTTGTAAATCAATTCACGAACAGCATGCCCTCTCTTTGCAAAATCCTTCAGATCCTTTTTGTTAATGCCAGCAAGAATTTTTTTCATCTCCGGAAGGATATTCCCGGATTTCACGAGATACCAGTATGCCTCTGCGGTCACAGCAAAACCATTTGGCAGTCTGACTCCTTTTGAAGTAAGTTTCCGGTACATCTCACCAAGGGATGCATTCTTGCCTCCCACCAGAGGTACATCCTCGATCTTTATCTCTTCAAACCATCTAATATATTTTGTATCGTGTTCCATATTCATTCCCTCCCTATAACGGCCATGAGGCGGAGCCGGATTGGCCAGCTCTGTCTCACAGCAAATTTATAAATAAACGTAACAACCTTACGTCCTATCTCTTATAAAGTGATTTTTTGGAAGTTCCCTCAAAGCCCATGTATAAAAAAATCACTGTTTTACGACTATTTTTTATCAGAAAGACCGCACCGGCCTTGAAAAGGCATTTTTACCTGCAAAGGTAGCCACCATACCCAATTGTTCTTCAATACGCATAAGCTGATTGTACTTAGCCACCCGTTCTCCCCTTGCAGGTGCCCCTGTTTTCAGGTGACCGGTATCCAGAGCAACAGTCATATCCGCTATGAAACTGTCAACGGTTTCACCGCTGCGGTGAGAGATCATGGCACCCCATCCGGCTAATTTTGCCATGCGTACCGCTGCCATGGTTTCTGTCAATGTGCCGATCTGATTGAGTTTGATGAGAACTCCATTGGCTATATTTTCGCTGATACCCCTTGCAATACGTTTAACGCTGGTAACAAAAATGTCATCACCCACAAGTTCGATGGTTCCACCGAGACGCTCGTTAAGAATTTTCCATCCCTCCCAGTCATCCTCGGCAAGACCGTCCTCGAGAACAACGTAAGGATATCTGTTAACGAGTGCTGCATGATATTCAACCATCTCCTCTGAAGTTAATTCCCGGTTTTCCGTATTAAGATGGTAGGTGCCATCCTTATAAAATTCAGTTGAGGCGGGATCAACTGCAACACCCACATCACTTCCAGGCTTAAGACCGGCCTCTGTTATGGCATGCATGATATATTCAAGGGGTTCTTCATTGGAATTTACCTCCGGAGCAAAGCCTCCTTCATCGCCCACACCAACGTGATGCCCCATGGACTTCAGCTCAGATTTCAGAGCATGATAAATTTCCGCACCCCACTCAACTGCCTGTCTGATATTATCCGCTCCATATGGCACTATCATATACTCCTGAAAATCAGCCCCCTGCCAGTTGGCATGGACACCGCCATTTAAAATATTCATCATGGGAACGGGTAAACGTGTGGCATTGACTCCGCCAAGATAATGGAAAAGAGGCAATTCTGATGCCATGGAGGCTGCCCTGGCAACGGCCAGGGATACTGCAAGAATAGCATTTGCTCCTAATTTTGCTTTATTGGGGGTCCCGTCGAGACGAATCATGGCCGCATCAACATCACCCTGATTAACTGCATTCATCCCGGAAATTTTTTCAGCAATGGGCCCGTTTACATTTTTCACTGCTTTAAGTACACTTTTACCCGAAAAATACTGTTTATTCCCATCACGCAATTCCACAGCCTCGTGACTTCCCGTAGAAGCTCCCGATGGGACAGATGCCCGGGCTGTGACTCCGGACTGCAGCGTACATTCCGCTTCAACCGTGGGATTACCCCGTGAATCAAGAATCTGCCTTGCAATGATCTTTTTGATATGTGTGTCCATGATATATACCCTCCCTTTTTCTGAATTTCAATTTATCGACATATTAATCGGCCTGCACTTCCAAACACTGCATTTACTTCCCGCATCTTTGGTTTGATAAAAGCATGTCCAACCCTGCTTTTAAACGGAAAAGGTTGAACCAGGAAAACCACCTTGAAAATTATTCTCTGATTTCCCACCAGCCGTTTAATTGATAAAGAACCCCCATATCAACTCCGGCACTTAATTCCTCCTCGTAAGGATAATACATCAGCGGAACATCTCGAAAATTTTCAGGAAGCCCTGCCCTGTAGAAAAGAATTCCTGTCTCTTCGATAAGGGAAAACAATTGGCTGGATTCCTCTTTAGAAATGTTCAATTGTTGCTCCAGAAATCTTCTGATTGTCTTCCGCCCCTTGCTGTGGGGCTCTTTAAGCTTATGACCAAAATTTTTCAATATTATTGTACCAACATCTGACAGTTTCCGGCCCTTGGAGAGTTTACGGCAGATATCTTCATTTAAATCATCTATAAGTATATTGGTTTTTGCAATAATTCCTTCAATACTCATCAACCTGCTCTGCACTAAACGTTTTTCCTCCTTTAACATAGGCAGTTCCTTTGCAGCATACTCGCGCTCTGCATCCGAATGGTCTTCAGCCTTTTTTGCCCATATTTTTGCAAAATGAATTTCCCATTCTCTAAGTTTTTTTTCCAGATGAGGCCATGTTTCATGAGCGTTTTCCATGCTGCTTTGATCTGACTGCTTCTGATTAGTGGCTTCACGGGGAGCATCATCTCGTTCAATTAATGTCTCAATCCGGTGCAGATGATTTCGCATCATGGAACGTTCATTCTCAAGCTGCAGCAATTCCTTTTTCAGTCTGTTCTTTTCCTTTTTGATATAAGCTTCCATGACAGATTTATCATGTTCGGCAAATATTTCTGCAAATTTTTCCTTTATTTTCATAGTAATCATATCCTCCATTAACGAACTTTAATCAGCATTGAGTGTCTGCAGTCAGTTTCCAATCGCATCTCATGTAGATCTATCTTTATACAGGGCTGTGACTTTTGTTTTCCTTATTTGCTTTCTATTTTATCTGCCATCTTTTTAAGCCAGTTAGCGGTCTTATCCTTACTGTGGTGAAGCAGTTTTTCGCCATACTCCCTCGCTGACTGTTCAAACTTCAAAAGGGCTCCTTTACTTTCCTCTGCAGCATTGTTCAGAGTTACATGGGATTTTTCCTTAGCATTTTCTTTAAAAGTATCAAAAGCCCCGTTCATCTGACGTAACCGCTCTTTTTCAACTTCAGTTTTTTCCCTGAGTTTAGCATAAGCCATTTTCATGTCATCTTTTGTTTTTTGTTTAACCTGATCAATGGATCCGTGGACTTTTCCAAGCTCAGCATCCAAAGCTGCCTTTGAAGAATCAGCTGCACGACGAGCACCTGATATTGTTTTTTCACCGGATTCCCGGGCTACATCAAGCATTGCTGAAGCAGCCTTATTGAGCAACTCTTTGCTCTCGTGTCCTCCGGCCTCAAGTCCGTCTTTCAGACCTTCAAGCATTTCAATGGAGGCTGCTTTTACAGATGTTTTTGTCTCTTCGCAATGTTCAAGTGTTTTACGGAATTGTTTTTTTACAAAAGCCACGGCCTCAGCATCTTCCACATGACCCGCTTCAACAACTTTTTTCATAGCCTTCTCCATATCTTCTCTTAGTGACATAACACACTCCTTTAACTTTAAAATTTGATTCATTATTAAATATCGTACATTCGATATTACCAGTATGACCGTAATAAAAAAAATCTATGGCTGCTTATTTTATCCTTACAAAATTTTATAAATCACCGTCCACAATATCATCTATCCGGTTACGCCATCCGGTATGCCAATGAACAATTGTTACCAGCACAGCAGTAACGACTGCAATCAAAGCCATCCAAAGTGGATTAAATATCGCATCGCTACTGTAATCGATCCAGCCGGCTACTGCAGCAGAAATTGATAAATACAAAAAAAATATCTTTAATATATGAGAAACCGGTACTTTTAATCTGTGCTTCTGTCCTTCTTTGTCGTGCGCTGCATGATGATGTTTTACCATATATCACAATCCTCAAAAATTAACGAAAATGTATTCAGCTCCTGTCTGTTCCCGGAAAACCAATGAACATACCAATGAACATGAGGAACTATCATCCCGTAAAAAAACTTTATAATCAGGCTCACCGGTTCCCGATAAAAAGACGTCTCTCGCTGAACAGAAACTCAACTATTGCTGTCCCGAGATAGAATACCGCTATCCAGATCATGCTGTTGTGACCATGTTGCCACAGATACCCGCACAATACCAGCCATGATGCAAGGCATAACACCACCCCGCTTAAAGATGACAATGTACTGATCCCGATTGTTTTACGCAACCGAAACGCCGACAAATTTATACTGGCAAAAATTAACAGGAAAGTGGAACTGGCAAAAGATGAAATTACCGTAAGATCACCAAGATTTACAAACACCAGAGTAAGTCCGGAAATAATACACAGGCTGACCCAGGGAATATCCCGGGTGCGCT
>CAZLBE010000080.1:4400-7095 GCA_964557635.1 uncultured Desulfobacterales bacterium | reverse complement strand
GGATATTGAAACAACAGATCATAAACCTCTAATATTTGACGTTTAGTCCCGGTAAAAATAAAATTTAAGACTGGTTTCTCTAAACGATCAATTAATTCAAACTTTTCAAGATCATCAAATCCTGTACGTAGCAAACCCTCATATTTTTGGAGGATTATGCCTCCCAGATTTGGTTTATTACCAATAGTTGGAACCCCTGGAGCGTCAAACCCTGTAGTATTAATTTTATTCATATTTTTTTCTTTATAACGGCCATGAGGCGGATCTGGATTGGCCCAGCCGCCTCTCAACAAATATAGAAATAGAATGCTGTCTATTTGCATTCTATTTCATATAAAACCAATTGAATTCATATGTAATGTGTTAGTTTGGGCACATTCATTTAATACTTTTTCTGACCAATCTGCTTAGACAGGATCGTCAGTAAACAAATTCAGCAAGACACACGAATCAATTAATAGGCCATTCATTATGCTTCTCTTGTAAGGGCCATAATTTCATCAGTGTCCCATCACCAGCAAGAAAAAAGGCGTTGTATTCCCTATCTTTCTCCGCGTTTATAGGGCTCTCCAAGCATTGCAGGGGCGTTGAGCCTTTTGCTGTCTTTTAAACTGATTACAAAAAGAATCACAAGGGTTGCAACATAGGGGAGCATTGCAAGGAAATTCGGAGAAATGCCAAGGGGCTGTAGAAGATACTGCAGTACAAAAATGCCACCAAAGAGAAATGATACCCATATTGCCCGGACAGGATTCCAGAGAGAGAAAATTGTAAGCGCAATCACTATCCACCCCCTTCCGGCAGTCATGCCTTCAATCCATGAACTGCTGTAGGATGTTGAAAGATGGGCTCCTGCCATGGCAGAAAAAGCGCCGCCTGCAATGACACTCATATATCTTATCAAAGAGACATTAACTCCCTGGGTTTCCGTTGCCTGTGGATTTTCGCCCGTGGAACGAACCTGTATGCCAAGCCTTGTACGTTCAAGGAAAAACCAGGCTGCAAGTGCAAGGATCACCGACAGATAAAAGAACGGGGTCTGGTCGAAAAGAACCTTACCTGCCACGGGAATATCTGAAAGATATGGAATGGCAAGGGAATTTATTTTAATAGTTAAAAGCTTTCCAACATAGGGTTTTCCAAGCATTCCCGAAAGCCCGAGTCCTATCATTGTAAGGGCAAGTCCGGATACAACCTGGTTGGCCTGAAGTGTAATTGAAGCAAATGCATGGATTAAAGAGATCGCCATACCTGCTGCAACGGCTGCAAAAAATCCAAGCCATGGATGCCCCGTGGTATAGGTAACAATAAAGGCCACAACCGCTCCCACGGACATGACTCCTTCAACCCCAAGGTTTAAAATACCTGAACGCTCGCATATTATTTCACCCACAGTGCCTAAAAGAAGAGGGGTGCCCGCTATCATTGCCTGTTTTAAAACTGAAATAATTATGGCTTCCACTTGCCTGTTCCTGTTGTTACCTGTTGCTGTATCTATTTATTGATCTGTTTATAGAACTGTACTGTTGCTGTTATTATTATCTATCCGAGTTATCAGTTTTCAGTCTCAAGTCTCAAGTCTCAAGTTTCAAGTTTCAAAATTTTTGTCTCTTGTTTCTTGTCTCTTGTTTCTTGTCTCTTGAACACCGCTTTGTTTTTTAAAAAGAAATCTCCCATTATGAGAAAAACAAGGAGAGTGCCGTTCACTATATCCACAGTTGCTGCAGGCAGGCCAAGGGATATCTGGATGGCATCTCCCCCAACCATTATACCTGCAAAAAAAATTCCGGAAAAAATTGTATAAAAAGGGTTGAGTTTTGCAAGCCATGCCACAATAATCGCTGTAAATCCGTATCCAGATGATATTGCATCGGGATAACCTAAATAATGGTGAATACCTGCTACCTCTCCAACGCCTGCAACGCCTGCTGCCCCTCCGCTCACCGCCATGATAATCAGGGTTGTTTTAAAAAAATTAATGCCTGCATATCTGCCTGCATCGGGATTCTCTCCAATCACCCTGACATTGTAACCAAATCTTGTTTTGTAAACAATAACGCATAAAACAATGGCCGATAAAAGAGCGAGAATCAGTGTTGCATAGTGAATCCTGGAGCCGGGAATAACCCCTAAAAGTGCGGAATCGGGAAGATTGTCAGTGCCTGGAAAACCAAATCTTGCCTTTCCCTTCCAGGGCCCTACAATGAGCATTGTGATAAATTCTGCACATATGTAATTAAGCATCAGCGTAGAGATAACTTCGTTGATGGAAAATTTAACCTTTAAAACCGCTGGTATTAAACCGCATAAAGCGCCACCGATAAATCCCGCTGTAAACATTAAGGGGATTATAATGTATGATGGCAGTACAGCCCCCCATGCAAGGCCAGTCCAGGTTCCAAACGCTGCTCCGAGAAGAAGCTGGCCCTCAGCGCCGATGTTCCAGAATTTGGCACGGAAGGCAAGTGCAAGGCCAGCACCGATGAGAATTAACGGTATTGCCTTTGTAATGGTCTCCTTGATTCCGTAAACCGAGCCGAATGAACCGGAAAATATTTTTCCAATGGCAAAAAAAGGATTTGCACCGCAGAAGAGAAAAATGATGCTTACGGCAGCAAGTCCTGCGGCAAGGGCAGAAACATTGGTCATAAAAGACCTTAAGGGCGTAATGGTTTTTCTGCCTGTTATTCTGATT
>CAZLBE010000080.1:0-4300 GCA_964557635.1 uncultured Desulfobacterales bacterium | reverse complement strand
ATTGGTCATAAAAGACCTTAAGGGCGTAATGGTTTTTCTGCCTGTTATTCTGATTTTAAACATATTTATAAGCCTGGAATTTCTTCTGCCTTTTATGATGCTGTTTTTTGTAACAATTTTATAATTTTCATGCGGCACACTCAAGTTTCAGTGAGCCTGCCATCATCAATCCTATTTCCGACAGCCTTTTATCATTGGCGTTTAAAATTCCCATGAATTCACCCTGAAACATTATTGCAATCCTGTCACAAAGTTCAAAAATTTCTTCAAGATCCTCTGAAAAAAGCAGAACAGCCCCGCCTTTACTTCTTCGGTCAAGCAGTTGCTGTCTTAAATATTCAGTGGCTCCTATATCAAGGCCGTAGGTGGGATGGGACGCTACAAGAAGGGGCGGCTGACCACTGATCTCCCTTCCCAGGATAAGTTTCTGGATATTACCACCGGAAAGATTTTTTGTCGGCGTGTTGATTGAAGGAGCAGAAACCCTGTAAGTTTCCATAAGAACTTCTGCATGGTTTTTAATTTTACAATAGTCAAGAAAGCAATGGTGGGAGTATTTTTTCAAGTGCTGCTGTTTGAGGATTGCATTGTCGTAGAGAAGAAGACCAGGTGCAATACCGAACCGTATCCTCTCCTCGGGAACATGGGAAATGCCAGCGTCATATATCCGTCTTGGAGAGTTGTTTGTAATTTCACAGCCCTTAACAAAAATATGGCCTGATTTTACATGTCTTATACCTGTTATGGCTTCTGCAAGTTCCCGCTGGCCATTGCCGGAAACCCCTGCCACACCGAAGATTTCGCTTTCAAAAATATCAAAGGATATATCATGAACTGCAGGCCGTGTGCCTGTGTCGCCGGGAATTTCAACGTGTTCCACTTTCAACACCTGCCCGCCCTTTGAAACAGCAGGTTTGTTCATGTTAAAAATAACATCCCGCCCAATCATCATTTTGGCAAGGGTTTTTTTGTCAGTTTCTTTTGTTACGGCACTTCCCACAACCTTTCCCTTCTGCAGCACCACAACGCGGTCGCATATTTCCATGATCTCATCAAGTTTGTGGCTGATGATAATTATCATGTGACCGAGTTTTACCATTTCCTTTAAAATCAAGAATAATTCTTTGATTTCAACGGGGGTAAGAACCGAGGTCGGTTCATCAAGAATGAGGAGGTCAGCACCGTTTAAAAGAGCTTTGAGAATTTCCACCCGCTGCTGCTCACCTGCAGAAAGCTGCCATATTTTTTTCTCAGGCTCAATGTCAAAATTGAATTTATCTGAAAATTCAATTATTTTTTGTCTGATCTTTATTTTTGGGAAAAAAAACGGTGTATCTTTATATCCAAGGGCTATATTTTCTATAACAGAGTGATTCTGTATAAGCATAAAATGCTGATGAACCATGCCGATACCATATTTGATGGATTCAAGGGGAGAGTTTATTTGTGCAGTTCTGCCGTTGATTAGGATCTCTCCTTCATCGGGCTGATACAGGCCGTAGAGGATATTCATCAACGTGGTTTTACCTGCTCCGTTTTCTCCGAGAAGTCCAAGGATCTCACCGGATTTTATATCAAGATTTATATCCCGATTGGCGGGAAATCCCTGGAATGATTTTGAGATGCCCTTTATCTCAAGTCTCTTTAGTTTACGCATATATATCCCGGACCAATTTTTTTATGGGAAACAGCACTCTTTTGAATCGCTGTTTCATAATCTGTTGTGGGCCGACCCGGGCTTGAATCCGGATCGGCCTCATGGTCGTTATTCCGGTATGGAACCTTTAACATTATCAACATAATACATGATATTGAGCAGATCTTTTCTTGAAGGCCGCTGCCCTTTCTTGATTCTTAATTTTCCTTTATTGTCTTTGATTGGGCCTTCATAGGGGTCAAAAAGCTTTGTGTCTTTCTGCATCTCTGCATAACGCTTAAGTACAAGATCATAAACAGATATTTTCCCAAAATCATCAGTTGTCACTTTTACAGCCTTAAGGTCATCAATGAATTTCGGGTTGATGATCTGGCCCGGACTTGCACCGAGAAGGGCGGCATGCTCTGCTGCAAGCCACCAGATATCTTTATCCTTATCCTGTTTTCCCCATGTGCCATTGTGAATATCTTTGAGAATTTTTACATACATTCCGCCCCAGTTCATCAGCTGACCTGAAACAACAGAATCAACACCATACTTTTGCATGGGGCTGTAATGGCTGAAGGTATAGATCTGTTTTCCATTTTTAGAGTGTTCTTCCCCCACTTCTATAACCGAAGGGGTATCATTTGTGAAGGCCAGGACGTCACATCCCTGGGCGATGAGAGCTTCAGCAGCTTCCTTCGCCTTGTCAGGTCCACCCCATGAATATGTCCATCTTACATCAACTGTGGCCTTTGGGTTCACAGCCTTTATTCCAAGGGCATAGGCATTGATATGGCGGACAAGTTCCGGAATAGGGTAGGCAGCAACATATCCTGCCTTGTCAGTCTTTGTAAGGGCTCCGGCCATAAGGCCGTTGAGATAGTACATCTGGTAAAGATCACCAAAATAGGTACCGACGTTTTTTGATCTTTTGAATCCGGAACAGTGCATGAAAATTGTGTTGGGGTATTTTTTGCCTGCAGCAATGGTTGCATCCATATACCCGAAACTTGTTGTAAAAATAACATCACATTTTTCCTGCTGAACAAGGCGGTCTATAATTCTCGGAGCATCAGCCTCGGTTACCGATTCAATATAAACAGTATCAAGCCATGGCAGCTTTTTTGCAGCAAATCTTCTCCCCTCATCATGGGCATGGGACCACCCATTATCACCCACAGGGCCCACATAAATAAATCCGGCTTTAAGCCTCTTGTCTTTGGCAAAAGCCATACCTGAAACAAGTGTTAAGCAAAAGCATAATACCAGCAATTTTTTGATAAATTTCATTTCTTAAGCTCCTTTTTATAATTAATTATTATTGAATACACCTACATACGATATGATTGGTAGTACAGTCAACGATTAATGACCTGTGCCGGACAATAAAAATATTAGATTTGTTCATTTAATTTTTATTTTTTTATCGACAAATCAATGAAATTATGCTTAAAAGTATTCTTTCCACGTGAAATATGCATGAAACAGAATATAAATTTTAACTTTTATTCAAGTGCTGCAGATTTGTTAAGATATTGGAAAAATGTTGAATTCTAAGGTTTTCCCCTTAAATTGAGGGGAATAAAAAGTCAAGTCGCAGGGAAAAAAACAGGACCATTGCTGAAGAACGAGGGGATAATGATTTCAGAAATTGAACTATTAAAAAAATCTGACATATTTGCTGTCAGTGAAGATACCGATCTGAAGAGAATTTGTAAAATTATGGAAAAAAGAATTTTCCATGAAGGAGAAAAACTTGCTGTTGAAGGAGAAAAAGCCCGGTTTTTCTTTCTTTTAATTTCAGGAACTCTTCTGCTTTCCATGGAAAACGGTAAATCCGTTGTAATGGATAAATCCGGCGATTTTATTGGTTTTGAAGTCCTGTCATACAGAGGAATTTATAAAAGTAGCCTTACAGCGCTTACAAAGGGTGAAATATTTGCTGTTAACCGTAACTCCCTGCTTGAAATGATTCAGGAAGATTCACCAGCTGCCTTAAGCATTACCCATGCGTGGCATGATTACAGGATTCGTAAAATACCCTTTGCCGGGCAGCAGCAGTATTCCATAACCGATTATCAATATTAAGATCAATGAATTAAAAAAATGAGGTGTGACTGTGTACGGATTAGAGGCAATAAGAGTTGGCAACGGCTGGGAGATTTCCATTGTTGGAATATCTATAGTTTTTTTTGGCCTTACATTCTTGTCTATTTTTATAGGCCAGATTCATAAGCTCCTTGATTTATGGGACAACAGAAGTGAAATTCAACTGTTCCAAAAGAAAAGGGATAAAAAAGCGGATACACGTGTCATCAATTTTACTGAAACCCAGAAAATCGTGGCAAAACAATTCATGCTTCTCGTAAAAACAATGGATACCAGTTTTTCTCTTCCAAGACTTCTATTGTTAGCAGAGGTGAGCGGCATTAAAAATCCCCATTACAACTTGAGTCTGCTTCTCAGCAGCGGAATTATCGTTCCTGATAATGAGGGGTTTTATTACTTAGACAGGGAAACATTTGAGAAACTGATTTTTTAAAATTCTTAAATGACAGCACAGCTTTTGCTTAACACACTTAAAAATGATAAATTACTAAAGTGAGCTATGCCCGCAACCCATGTGCCTACCCCAATTTCTTGTTTTTTATTACAGAA
>CAZLBE010000079.1:0-7218 GCA_964557635.1 uncultured Desulfobacterales bacterium | reverse complement strand
CGAAATAGATACTGCTATTAAAAAATTACCTAAATGGGCAAAGAAAAAAAGAACAAAAACAGGTCTGATAAACAGAATAAAAATCAGGATCAGAACAGGAATCGGAAAAATAAAGACCAGGATGAGAGTAAGAAGCATAAAGGTTCGCAGGATAAAAAAAATAAGAAACAGACCGGTAAACAAAATGCCAATAAAAACAGCGATCAAAACAGAGCGCAAAACAAACCCGCCAAGAATATGAATAAAAAAGATAATAATAAGAATGATCAAAACAGCGGAAAAGGAAAAAAGACCGGGATAAAAAGGTCTCCTCTTGACAGGGCCCAGGAGATGATGCTGAACAGACTGAAAGATAAACCGGGAAGGGCAATGATTCCGGCTTACGGTAAAACTGTTATTGACAAGGACTGGTAAATGGTTTGAACGCTGCCGTATTTCAGGGCTTTTGGCTGTGTGTTCACGATGATACAAAAAGGTGTATTGAGGTAATGAAATCATTAAACATTAAAAAAATGCAGAGAATTTACAGAGTATTTTTTCTTTTAATCCTTTTATCTTTTTTAATTCCGGAAAATGGTTTTTGTTTTAGTGCAAGGGCAGAAGTTGACAGGAATACAATTTCAAAAAATGATTCTCTGATGCTGAAAATCGTTACTGAAGGTGGAAAAGGCGAGGTTGATATCTCTCCCATTGTTGATTTTAAGGTTATTTCAAGGGGGACAGGCACAAATGTAAGTATTATTAACGGTAAATATTCAAAAACGTCCACACATACTTATCTTCTTTTTCCTTTAAAAGCTGGGATTTTAAAAATTCCTTCCTTAACTATTTCACAGGGAAATAACACTGCTCTTACCAGACCGATAAATATAAAGGTCACAATGTCCGGGTCCGGCATGGCAGGAAACGGGCAGGAAAATACAGGAGATATATTTGCGCGGGCACATATATCATCACCGGTATTGTATACAGGCCAGCAGGCTGTTTATACTTTTAAATTTTATGCTGCCGTGAATTACTCTAATGCAAAACTTGATCAGCCTTCTTTTAAGGGTTTTTCAGCAAAAGAAGCAGGCAAAAGAAAAAAATACACTGAAACCATCAACGGAAGATTATACCAGGTTACGGAAATAGATTATGTGCTCATTCCTGAAAAAACAGGAAAATTTGAGATTGAGCCTGCAGTTGTGATGTGTGAAGTGCCCAATGGAAAGGGGTTTAATCCATTTGGGGACTCTTTTTTTAACAATAATTTTTTTGCCATGGGCCAGACCAGAACAAAGAGGGTGGCAACAGGTTCCGTTAAAGTTGTTGTAAAGCCACTTCCTCTGTATAATGGTAAAGGTGAATTTTCAGGTCTTGTGGGAAAATTTTCACTTGGTGCGGGCCTTGATCGTACGGAACTAAAAACAGGGGATTCGGCAACACTTACCATTACGATTTCGGGAACGGGAAATATAAAAGATGCCGTTGCACCTCAGGTGCATCTCTTAGACGGACTAAAGGTTTATGATGATAATCCTGAAAAAAAAATCACCATGGGGCCAGGTGGATATACAGGATCAAAAATTTTTAAAAAAGCTATTGTTCCTGTTAAACCGGGCGTTTTTACAATTGACCCTGTAAATCTTACCTATTTTGACGTACAGAGCGGTCAGTATGAGACTATTTCAACGCCTGCCATGAAAATGATCGTCACAAAATCGGATTCAAAGAAAATGATAATATCCGGTTCTTCGTCTGATGGGCTTAAAGATAAAAAAAATATCAAAAAAAGTGTTAAATTTACCGGTCGTGATATCCTTGATTTAAAAGAAGGCTCCAGTGTTCTTATTCCCGAAAGAAAAATGTCATTCACCTTGTTTGCAGCTTTAATGGCTCTTCCATGTGTGGTATTTTTTATTTTCAAAGGTGTTGTTCTGTTCATGAAAAGAGAAAAATCTCCTGCAGAATTAATGGAGAAAAAAGCAGCAGTTAACTTAAAGCTTGCAGAAAAGACAGATCTGTCGGACCAGGATTTCTTAAGATTTTTATATACTGCCGTTGTTTCAAAAATTTTTGCAAGAGGCAATAGAACCGGTCAGGCTTTAACAACAAAGGAAGCATCTGAAATTCTTATTTCAACGGGCTGCCCTGAGGATACAGCAAAAGATGTGTCACAGCTGCTGATAGAAATTGAAAACAGCAGGTATGGCGGGAATGGTATCACAATGGATGTAAAAAAAGATCTTTTGAAAAGAACCAGGGCTTTTTTGAAAATTATCGGTTTAATGATTTTCTGTTTTTCAATTTTCTGGGCTGTGCCGGGAGTTTCACAAGCTGCAGATAAAACAGGTTCCCTTTTTCTTACAGGCGTTAAAAATTATCAAAAGGGAAATTATAAAGAGGCGGCAGATGATTTTGAACATATTGCAGCAGATGGCATTAAAACCGGAGCACTTTACTATAATATCGGCAACAGCTATTTTAAGGCAGGAAAGATCGGCCTTGCAATTTTATGGTATGAAAGGGCGAAACAACTCATCCCCCATGATCCTGATTTAAAATTTAATCTTGATTATGCCAATACCTTTGTAAAGGATAAACAAGACAATTCAAACGTTGAAATTTCAGATATTCTTTTTTTCTGGGAGGATTTTATCCCATCAGGTGTCTTACAGGCCGGAGCCATTGGCTGTTGCTTCCTGTTTTTTCTTTATGCAGGATTTCGTACATTGAAAAGAAAGAACATCTTCACACCTGCAGGTGTTCTGCTGATAATTTGTCTTGGATTTTTAACCTTTGCAGCATGCTATGATTTTTATTATAAAAATACAGCCCGTTTTGCCGTTGTTGTTAAGGATAAAGCAGCAGTGAGATCCGGATTTTCAGATGATTCAACAAAGCTTTTTGTCCTTCATTCGGGAACCAGGGTTAAAGTTGAAAGAACACATGGCAGATATCTGATGATTTTTTTTTCAAAGGGAAAAATGGGATGGGTCAGACAGGGGGATGCTGAAATTATCTGATTCTTGTTTTTTCTTTGTGAACATCCCTCACTCTTCATGGGATATTCGCAGAAATTATTAAAGGTGACTCTAAAGGGTGATTTAACCACGTTGTTTTACCATTTTTATATATTCCACGGTCGTATATCGTTTAAATGATTGAATTATTTGTGGAATATTCGTTATTGGGATATCCGTAGGGGCAGAATCTATTTCTGCCCTTTTTCCTGTAAAAATTTTTAATGTTATTTTGGGCGGCCACAAGGGCCGCCTCTACAATGATTTCCAAAATGGGGTAAAAATAGTTGGTCACCACGTCATATTTGTGTAATTGAATCTGGTTTTATATTGACATTCTTTTGTTCTTTCCTTTATAACATATAAAATTTAATTTTTAATCATAAGTATAAGAGGTTATTTTATGAATAGATCTAATTTGTCGGGAAAATCAGTTCGTTTTGTCATTTTGATCGCCGTAGCAGTGTCTGCGGTCTTTTTTATTTCCATTACATGCATGTCAGTGCTTGCATCGGAAAAGACTTCCCATTCAGCAGAAGAGGTTAATGCCACCAATGTCCATGAATCCGTTAATGCCCATGAATCTGAAGCTGAAAAAAAACTTGCTTCAGAAGCGCATGAAGTAACACACGAAACTGTAGAAAAACATCAGTCCGGTGAAAAAGCTGCAGAAGAAGCTGTCAGCGAAAAGAAAGTTTCAGAGGAACATCAGAGTGTAAAAAAGGAAGAGGCCTCTAAAAGCCACGAAGGAACTAAAGAAAAAGAAGCTGCAAAAGAAGCTGAAAAGCCTGAAGAACCTCAAGTAACAGGTGCCCGTTTTGCAGAAGCATCCGTTGAAGTACTTAAAAAAGAACTTAACAGCTTCTGGGGATGGAGACCCAATGACTATATAACTTTTTTTACTGATAATACAAAAAATTTTCAACTTGGAGTCCTTGAGGTTGCAAGAAGAGCAGCCGTGGTGCTTTCTGAAAGGATTTCAAGAACGGGAAGTACAGCTTCTTTAAATAAAAATCTTGAAGAAGCAAGAAATCTGCTCATGGTGAAAGCGGATGCCTATATGTTTCCATCAGCAGGATTTAGCTATGAAAATGCAGTTGAAGATATTGAAAAGTACAGGGAGCAGCTGATACAGGGCCATGCCGCCTTTTTTAACAGAACTGATAATCTTATTCCCCTGTTGCAGCGGTTTGAGGATCTTCTTGGAAGCTGTGATGAAAATCTTGTAAAACAGACTGAAGAGGATGGAACAACTGTCAGCACATTTGCAGCAGATGATTATTTTTACTATGCACAGGGGGTTGCCTCTGCCATGGTACCGATCCTTGAGGCAATAAGTGAGGATTTTCATGAAACGATAAGTTCAAGACTAAGCATGCCTACTCTGCACCATATAACACATTCATGCGAAGAAGCAGCAGATCTGCATCCATGGATGGTGTTTAACGGCGATCTTGACGGTATTATCGCAAATCACAGGGCAAATATGGCAACATTTATCAGCCATGCACGTTTTTATGTCGGGGTTTTGATTAAAACTCTGTCTACATAACGGCCATGAGCCGATCTGGATTGAATATGCAGCCGGGCTGCTATATGGTTATAAATTGGGCTTTTGACATATTTTCACTTTTGTTCTAATTCAGGACAAAGGTGGATATTTTGCAAAGATCTCAAATTAGTATTTACATCAGGAGGTTATAGAATGTTTAAAATCGTCAATCGGGAGGAGATGGCCCAGGGGACCATTATTCTGAACGAAATTGAAGCTCCACGTATCGCAAAAAAAGCAAAACCAGGTCAATTTGTTATTATTCAGGCCACTGAGAAAGGGGAAAGGGTTCCACTTACAATGGCTGACAGCGACCCTGAAAAGGGAACTATTACAATAGTTTACATGGTGGTAGGGAAATCAACTGCAGTTTTCGCAACAAAGAAAGTTGGAGATGAGTATTTTGCCGTAATAGGCCCCCTTGGCAAAGCGACCCATATCGAAAAAAGGGGAAAAGTTGTCTGCGTGGGCGGAGGAACAGGAGTTGCTGTTCTTCATCCAATAACAAGAGCACTTAAACAGATCGGAAATGAAGTTACAACCATTATCGGTTCAAGGAGTAAAGACCTTCTTATTCTTGAAGACAGAATGGCAGCGGCTTCAGACACATTCCACATATGTACGGATGACGGCACCAAGGGACACCACGGGTTTGTTACAGATGTATTAAAGGAGGTCCTTGATAAGGAAGATATCAGCCTTGTTGTTGCTATAGGCCCTGTTCCAATGATGAAATTCGTATGCATGATTACAAAAGAAAGAAATGTTGAAACTCTTGTCAGTCTGAATCCCATTATGGTGGATGGTACGGGAATGTGCGGTGCATGCCGTGTTTCAGTGGGTGGACAGACAAAGTTCGCCTGTGTTGACGGCCCTGAGTTTGACGGTCATAAAGTTGATTTTGATGAGCTTTCCAAACGTCTTAGGGCATATGTTGAAGATGAAAAGACAAGCTATGATGCATTTAAAGCACAGCAGGCATAATATTTGGAAGCAGACTCAGTGTTTGAAATGTTAAACAGATGTTTAAAATGCCGGGAAAGGCTATTTTTTTAAAAATGTTTTGTTCGGCATGTGATATATGGAGGATGTAATGGCAGAGAAAAAAGCAAAAAAAGTGATAAAAAGGGCAGAAATGCCCACCCAGGACCCGGAAGTGAGGAGGAGAAATTTTCAGGAAGTCCCCACCGGACTTACTGAATCAATGGCTGTCCTCGAAGCCTCACGTTGCCTTCAGTGCAAGAAACCCGCCTGTATGGAAGGCTGCCCGGTATCTGTGAAAATACCTGAATTTATACATAAAATTAAAGAAGGTGATTTTATGGGTGCTGCAGAAAAAATTTGGGAGAGAAACGCACTCCCCGCTGTGTGCGGCAGGGTCTGTCCTCAGGAAAACCAGTGTGAAGGGAATTGTATTCTTGGGAAAAAAGGCAAACCTGTGGCCATTGGTTATCTTGAAAGATTTGCAGCTGATTATGCAAGGAAACAGGCATCGGGGTCACTGCCTGTGATTGAAGAAAAAACAGGTAAAAAAGTTGCTGTAATAGGCTCAGGTCCTTCAGGGCTTACCGTTGCGGGAGATCTCATTAAAAAAGGACATGAGGTAACAATATTTGAGGCATTCCATAAACCGGGCGGTGTTCTTGTTTACGGTATTCCTGAGTTCAGGCTTCCAAAGGCCATTGTGGCATCCGAGGTGGATACACTTACAAAATTAGGGGTAAATATTGAAGTAAATTCCGTTGCCGGAAGAACAATGACAATTGATGAACTCTTTGAAGAGGGATATGATGCCGTTTATGTGGGCGTTGGCGCAGGACTTCCAAGATTCATGAATATTCCCGGAGAAAATCTTATTGGTGTATTTTCCGCCAATGAGTACCTCACAAGAACTAATTTGATGAAGGCTTATCTCTTTCCTGAGTATGATACGCCAATTCCAAGGGGTAAAAATGTTGTTGTCCTTGGCGCAGGAAATGTTGCAATGGATTCCGCAAGAACAGCAATGCGCCTTGGTGCTGATTCCGTGAAAATTGTTTACAGGAGGTCCAGAGCTGAAATGCCAGCAAGGGCCGAAGAGCTCCACCATGCCGAAGAGGAGGGTGTAGAATTTGTACTTTTGACCAATCCCATCCAGTTTTTTGGCAATGAAGAAGGCCGTGTTACACAGATGGAATGTCTTAAAATGGAACTTGGAGAACCGGACGCTTCAGGCAGAAGAAGGCCAATACCAATTGAGGGTTCTGAGTACAGGATAGACTGCGATACAATTATTGTTTCCATTGGAGCACTGCCGAATCCTCTGCTTACCAATGCGACTCCTGACATAAATTTAAATAAAAGGGGTCTTATTGTTGCCGATCCTGCAACCGGCAAGACAAGCAAAAAAGCTGTGTGGGCAGGCGGAGATATTGTAACCGGACTTGCAACTGTAATCCTTGCAATGGGAGCCGGAAGACAGGCTGCAAATTCAATGCATGAGTACCTTACCCTTGGATGGTAATCCTGAAGTTAATTGAATAATATTTTTCGCACAAATAAATCTTTGATGTACGATAAAAACTTGATAATCGAGTAATAGGTTGTTCAATAACTCTATTATCAAGTTTTTGTAAATATTCGGCCAGCACTCCATCTTCGCCCATTTTGGCCTGTTCACAT
>CAZLBE010000078.1:0-7240 GCA_964557635.1 uncultured Desulfobacterales bacterium | reverse complement strand
GAAATATTAATTTTAATCTCCTTTAAATAAAAAAATATAAGGCAAACTAACTATGTTAATAATACCTGCCGTTGATATAAAACAGGGCAGATGTGTTCGTCTTCTTCAGGGGCGTATGGACGCAGAGACATGTTTTTCCGATGAACCCTGGCAGATGGCTTTAAAATGGGAAAATCAGGGGGCGGAGCTTATACATCTTGTTGACCTTGACGGAGCTGTTGAAAAAAAAGTTAAAAATCTTGATGCTATTAAGAAAATTTTAACTGAGGTGAATGCCCCTGTTCAGGTGGGTGGTGGAATCCGCTCTGCAGAAACAGTTGAAATGTATCTTGATCTTGGTGTGTCAAGGGTCATTATAGGAAGTGAAGCCCTTTATAATCCGGAGTTTGTAAGTGATGTCTGTAAAAAATTTCCAGGGCGTATTGTAGTAGCCATAGATGCCAGAGATGGTCTTGTGGCCGTTGAGGGGTGGACCCAAACTTCAGAAACAAAGGCTGTTGATCTGGCAAAGAAATTTGAACAGACCGGGGTTGCAGCAATTAATTTTACAGATATTCACAGGGACGGCATGCAGACAGGGCCCAATATCATTGAGACGGAAAAACTTGCAGAAGCTGTGCATATTCCTGTTGTAGCTTCAGGAGGCGTTTCTTCCATTAAAGATATAAAAAACCTTTTGCCCCTTGAAAAAAAGGGGGTTACAGGTGTTATTACCGGCAGAGCTCTTTATGAAAAGACCCTTGATCTTAAAGAAGCAATAAAGATTTCAAAACATCATTAAGTATGTATATTCCTGAGAATAAAATTTCGGAAATATTAAGTGTCTGTGATATTGTTGATGTGATTGCAGAATCAGTAATTCTGAAAAAATCCGGGAGGAATTATTTAGGGCTATGCCCCTTCCATTCTGAAAAAACTCCTTCATTTTCAGTCAGTCCTCAAAAGCAGATTTTTCATTGTTTCGGGTGTGGTGCAGGTGGAAATGTTTTTTCCTTTTTAATGAAACACCATGGGATTTCTTTTCCCGAAGCAGTTAAAATGGCTGCAAGAAGATACTCCATTGAGATCAAAGACGTATCCATGTCGCCTGGCGCAAAAAAAAAGCTGGAAACAAGGGAGGGGCTTTTCAGGCTCAACCACAGAGTAATGGAATATTATTCGGAATGTCTTCAGAAGAACAGCAGGGCATCAGGGGCAAGAAAATATCTTGAAAATCGGGGTATAAACAGTGAAACTCAGGATCAGTTTTGCCTGGGCTATGCCCTGGACAGCTGGGATGGTCTTGTAAATTTTTTCAGGCGTATAAAACTTGGCAGGAATTTGGCTTCAGCCTCTGGTCTTGTTTTAAGAAAAAAACAGGGCAATGGTTATTATGACAGGTTCAGGCATAGAATAATTTTTCCAATCATTGATGTAAATATGCAGGTTGCAGGGTTCGGAGGAAGAGTTATGGATGATTCCATGCCAAAATATCTTAATTCTCCTGAAACACCTGTGTATAGCAAAAGCAGGATACTCTATGGTCTTCATCTCTCAAAACAGCACTGCAGAAGGGAAAATTCAGTTTTTATTGTTGAAGGGTACTTTGATTTTCTTTCGCTTTATCAAAACGGCGTACACAATACAGTTGCAAGTCTTGGAACAGCCCTTACATCGGAGCATGTCCGGCTTTTAAAAGGCTATGCTTCAAAAATGATTCTGGTTTTTGATTCGGATAATGCAGGTGTCAATGCTGCCAAAAGGAGTATAACAACATTTGTAAAACATGGCATTGATGTCAGGATTTTAGTCCTTCCCAAAGGAGAAGACCCGGATTCCTTTATCCGTAAATATGGACAGGAGGCATTTAAAAAAGCTGCGGACAAATCGATGTCCATTATAAATTTTTTAAGCAATACCGCAATAAAAAAATATGGGCTTTCCATTGAAGGGAAAATAAACATTCTTGATGAAATGAAATTTCATCTTTCCGCTGTGGAGGACAGTGCTGCAAGGTCACTGTATGTGAGAGAACTTGCCGAGATACTTGGCATTGATGAAAAAGCTGTCCTTGAAAAAGTAAGACAGACAATTGAAAAAAAGAGCAGTCAAATATCGGTTCCACAGGTTAGGGAAAAGTTTAAACCATCTGATCCTGCAACGGAAATGGGAAAAAAACTTGACTCTGACAGAAGAGAGATGCAGATTCTCTCACTTATGCTTCAGTACAGTGAAATCAGAGCCGAAATAAGGTCCAGAAGCCTTCTTGATTTTTTTTATTCGGAAAGATTAAAAAAGATAGGGAAGCTTATTGAGTCAATGCAATGCCCGGAAAAAACTTTTACCGTTAATGTTATGGCTGAAGCGGAAAACGATGAAGACCGTGAATTAATTGCATCCCTTGCAATGACTGAAATACCTTGTACCAGTCGTCTTAAGGAAAAATCTCTTGCGCTCATGGACAGGATTGTAAAGGTAAGAAGCAGAACAGAAAATTTTCTTGCAAATAAAATAAAAAAAGCAGAACAAAACGGCAGTTTTGATCTCCCTTTGGAACTTCTTGAAAAGCGGCAGAGGGAAATAAGGAAAATGCACGGTTATGAATAACCGCCATAATAATCAGCTGTGATCTGTGGCTGAATAATAACAAGATTTAAATATATTTAAAGCCTGTGGGAGGCATTATTTATGGCAGCAAAATCGGTTGAACCTATGGAAAATAAAATTGTTTCCAGGGAAAAATTACAGGAACTGATCGAAAGAGGGAAAAAAGAAGGGGTGGTCTCCTATGCCGAAATTAATGAAATTATTCCTGATGATTTAATGTCTTCGGATCAAATAGATGATATAGTGGTGATGTTCAATGAGTTGGGCATAAGGCTTATAAATATGGAAAAAGAGAAAAAAAAGACTGGAAAACAGGTTAAAGGACAGAATAAAAAAAATAAAAAATCAATGGAGACCATTGCAGGTAATGCACAAAAGGTGAATAATACTGCTGCCTTGAAAGATAAGAAAATTAATAAAGATAAAAAAGATAAGGCAAAGATTGTTCCTCCAAAAATGGTTTCCAGTGATATGGAATTTGGCACTGTAACAGATCCTGTAAAGATGTATTTGCGGGAAATGGGTATGGTGACCCTTTTGACGAGGGAAGGGGAAATAGAAATTGCAAAAAAGATAGAGCACGGCGAGCATGAAGTTTTAAAAGAGATGCTTGCAAGCCCCATAGCCGTTGGAAAACTTCTTGTATTCGGAACCAGAATGAAGAGGCACAGAGAAAGACTGGATACCAGGGGGATGCGTTCCAGGCATATTTTAAGGGATGTTAATGATGGTGAAGGCAATATTGACGAATCTTCAAAGCTGGATCTTTTTCTTGATTCCTTAGATACCATAAAGGAACTTTATATTGAGACCCTTAAAAAACAGGACATGCTTTTATCAGGTGAACTTGATCAATTATCTGAAGAAAAAATTAAAACAGAGATACAAGAGAATAATGACAAAATATTTGATCTGCTTAAAAGATGGCGTTTTGAAAAAGGTGTGATCAGCGGTATTGAAAAAGCCATCAGAAATAATATTAAATGGTTTGAATCCATGGACAGCCTTTTAACAAGATGTGCAGCTGTCTTTAATGCCGATAAAGAGGATATGATTAAAGAACTTGCTGATCCCCAGGGTTTTGTTGACTGGGCTGTGAAGCATTCCGATATCATTAGGGAAAGGGCTGGTGTTCTTTGTGATGACCTTTCTGCAATTTTAAATCAGATTCAGGATAAAAAAAATACCATCAAGGGAGATGAGGCAAGTTTAAGAAAAATTATAAAAGGTGTGGATAAGGGCAGACTGAAGGCAAAACTTGCAAAAGCAGAGCTTGTCAGGGCAAACCTGAGGCTTGTTGTCAGTATTGCCAAGAAATACACCAACAGGGGACTTCAGTTTCTTGATCTGATCCAGGAGGGCAACATAGGCCTGATGAAGGCCGTGGATAAATTTGAATACAGGCGCGGATACAAGTTCAGTACATATGCAACATGGTGGATAAGACAGGCCATTACAAGGGCAATTGCCGATCAGGCAAGGACCATACGTATTCCGGTTCATATGATAGAGACAATTAACAAACTTATCAGGACATCAAGGTATCTTGTGCAGGAAATGGGTAAGGAACCGTCTCCCGAGGAAATTGCAGAAAAAATGGAGATACCTCTTGATAAAGTACGTCGTGTACTTAAAATAGCAAGGGAGCCTATTTCCCTTGAAACCCCCATAGGAGAGGAGGAAGACAGCCATCTTGGAGATTTTATCCAGGACAGGAAATTTTCTCTTCCGTCGGAGGCAGCCATTAATTTAAATCTTGCAGAACAGACCCGTAAAGTTCTTGCCACGTTGACTCCAAGGGAAGAAAAAGTTCTGCGTATGAGGTTTGGAATAGGTGAAAAGGCAGACCATACCCTTGAGGAAGTGGGTAAGGATTTTACCGTGACAAGGGAAAGGATCCGTCAGATTGAGGCAAAAGCGCTGAGAAAGCTGCGGCATCCCACGAGAAGCAGGAAATTAAAAAGCTTTATTGAAATTTAATTCTTGACATTCCCTCAAAAAGATATATACTCCCAAAGTTTGTTTGATGAGTGGGGGCCCATAGCTCAGTTTGGCAGAGCCACCGGCTCATAACCGGTCGGTCCCTGGTTCGATCCCAGGTGGGCCCACCATTAAACATCATTTTAGTTTTTTTTGAAATTAAGCAGAGAGATTGATTGCAAATCGAGGAAAAAGGATGTTGTGCAAAGGTCTCGCAGGATTGTAGATATTTATATGAAAAACTGCGGATATCAGAGCGGATTTTGGCATACGCGCCTTTGGCCCATACTTTGTTGAGAGGCTTGTCTGGGGCAAACCAGATCGGCCTCGTGGTCGTTATATGAATGTGCGTTACAAGAATGCTGTGACAGATTATAAAAGAGCGTGGTTAAATAATACCACGCTCTTTTTGTTTTCAGGCGGAGGCTTAACTATATGGGAATAAAGGCTACTACCGGAACATTGATGGATTTGATAAATAGAATTGCCCCTTTTCCCCTTGCAGAAGACTGGGATAATTCAGGTCTGCAGACAGGTGATCTATCATGGCCCGTTAAAAAAGTGATGATAGCCCTTGATGTGTCCGAAGATGTAATGGAGTCTGCTGAAAGATGGGGAGCAGACCTGGTATTAACGCATCACCCCCTTATGTTCAGGCCTGTAAAATGTGTTGATTTTGGCACCATACAGGGAAAAATTATTTTAAGGGCTGCCCTTGGGAAGATATCAATTATTGCTGCCCATACCAATTTTGACAAGGCTGATAAAGGGCTTAATGATTTTTTTGCAGATCTCATAGGACTTTCCGATATTGTTAATTTATACGAAGAAATATCAGATAAAAAAGATCACAAAATTTATCCGGGCATAGGCAGAAAGGGAAATCTTGTTTCTCCCATGAATCTCGTATCTTTTGCTGTGCAGATTAAAGACAGGCTTGGTATTAAACATTTAAGAGTGACAGGAGATGGAAACCTTTTAGTAAAACAAGCTGCAGTATGTACCGGCAGCGGTGGTTCTCTTCTCGATGTTTTTTTTAAATCAGGTGCAGATGTTTTTGTTACCGGAGATATCAAATATCACGAGGCAAGGGATATTGAGCAGGCAGGACTTGGACTGATTGATGTCGGGCATTTTTCATCTGAGCATATTGGGGTGGATCTGCTTGCAAAAAAACTTGAGTCTTCTGCCATAGATTCCGGAATCGATATTGAAATAAGAAAATTTGAAAGTGACAGGGATCCTTTCAGAATTATTTAACCGCCTCATGGCAGTTTATAAGAAATAGAATGCAAATCTTGACGGTTATTTCATACTTTGTTGTGAGACGGGTCTGGACTTGAATCCAGATCCGCCTCATGGCGGTTATAAAAAAAAATTAAGAGAAATGATAAGGGAAACATCATGCAAAATATTACAAAGGAAGATATCAATGTTCTGTTGAAACTTCAGAAAGCTGAAACGGAAACGATTCGCATTGACTCTTTCTTAAACGAAACTGCCGGAGAGAAATCAGAGCTTGACGCAAAGCTTGCTGCATTTGAAGCTTCTTTAAATAAATATCAAAAAAAACTTGATAAGGCAGGAAAAGACTGCCGGGAAACCGAAGCTGAAATCCTGGTGAATGAACAGCGCATAAAAACGAGCAGTGAACGCTTGAAAGAGGTGAAGACCAACAGGGAATACCAGGCTCTTCAGCGTGAGATCGATGATGGTAAAAAAAGGAAGGAAGAACTTGAGACACTTCTTCTTAAATATCTTGAACAGCAGGACAGTGCAGACAAAATTTTAAAGGAACAGCAGGCTGATTTTGACCAGCTTGTTGAAAAAATCAAGTCTGATAAAAAGGATATAGATAAAAAGGGTCAAAGCCACAGAAAGCTTCTTAAAAAATATAAACTCCAGATGGAAAATATTGGGCGTGATCTTGACCCTGAACTTTTAAAATTGTTTAATGAGATTGCAGAGTCCAATGGAGGGCTTGTGGTAGCTCCGGTTAAAGATGAAGTCTGCATGGGGTGTTTTATGAATATTCCGCCCCAGCTTTATATAGAGGTCCTCCGCGGGAAATCTCTTGTCATGTGTCCCCAGTGTAACAGGATCCTTTACCATGTCGATGAAGAATAAAATTAAAATACGGTCGGACCAGATCAGATGATCGCGGAATTGCTTTTATAGTTTTAGTATGAAATAGCGAGTAAAACATTAAGCCTATTTCATCTTTTGTTGTGAGGCAGATCTGGGTCAATCCAGATCGGCCTCATGGCCGTTATTTCGAGGAAAGTCCGAACACCACAGGGCAGGACGCTCCATAACGTGGAGTCGCGGTGACGTGAAGGAAAGTGCAGCAGAGAGCAGACCGCCATGGTTTTTTTAAAGATTCCATGGTAAGGGTGAAACGGTGCGGTAAGAGCGCACCAGTTTTCCGGGTGACCGGGAAAGCTTGGTAAACCCCGTCCGGTGCAAGACCAAATAGGGAAGCTGATTTAAGGATTGCCCGTCCATTGCTTCCGGGTAGGTCGCATGAGGTGAATTTTAATATTTACCCTGAAGATGAATGATCATCGCCCTGATATCGGGTAACCGGTATCTTTGGGGAACAGGATTCGGCTTACGAGCTGATCCGGCCGTATTTTTTTATTCGTAAGCGTTCACAGGGCACTGCACCTGCAGC